>JBBDQS010000048.1:78705-129355 GCA_040905805.1 Egibacteraceae bacterium
AGCGACCGCCATGGAGGTGCTGAGACGTGGATCGCCGGAGTGGGATACGGGCGGCCGCTGCTGCAGCGGTCGACGGGGACGCGCGCACCGCCACCGACGAGGCCGTCGACGCCGTCGTCGCCGAGCTCGACGAGCGCCCCGACCTGGCGGTGGTCTTCCTGGGCGGAGCGCACGCCGGTGAGGCCGCGGCGGTGGCCACCCGCATAGCCGAGCGGCTGGCGCCACGCCACCTGATCGGTGTCACCGCCGGCGCGCTGCTGGCGGGCGCCCGGGAGATCGAGGACCCGCTCGGGGTGTCGCTGTGGGCGGCCACCCTGCCCGGCGCCGGCATCACCCCCCTGCGCTACCCGCCGCCCGCCGACCCCGGAGCGGTCGGGCAGGAGTGGCCCGAACCACCGGCGGACACCGACGCGCTGCTGCTCCTCGCAGACCCGTTCTCGTTCCCGGCGGACGTGTTCCTGACGTGGTGGGACCACAGCCATCCGGGTGTGCCCGTGTCCGGGGGGATGGCCAGCGGCGCGAGCAGGGCGGGCGAGGCTCGTCTGCTGCTCGACAGGCAGACGGTCGAGGGCGGCGCCGTCGCGGTCGCCCTCCAGGGCGTGGCGGTGCGCACCCTGGTCAGCCAGGGCTGCCGTCCCATCGGCGAGAGCTACACGGTCACCGCCGCCGACCGCAACCTCATCACCGAGCTGGCGGGTGCGACACCGGTCGAGCGCATCCAGTCGATCTTCGCCGATGCCGACGCCCCCGACCGGCAGCTCATGCGCGCCGGGTTGCACATCGGCATGGTCATCGACGAGTACCGCGAAGCCCACGGCCGAGGGGACTTCCTGGTCCGCGGGGTCATGGGCGCCGAGACGGACACGGGCGCCATCGCCGTCGGGGACATCGTCCGCGCGGGCCAGACCGTCCGGTTCCACGTACGTGACGCCCACAGCGCCGACGAGGACCTGCGGGCCATGCTCGCCGACTTCTCCACGGAGGGCTCGGCGGCCGCGCTGCTGTTCACCTGCAACGGCCGCGGCGAGCGGCTGTTCGGCGTCGCCGACCACGACGCCGGACTGGTGAGCGAGGCGCTCGGGGGCGTGCCGCTGGCCGGGCTGCACTGCGCCGGCGAGCTCGGTCCCGTCGGCGATCGCAGCTTCCTGCACGGGTTCACGGCCAGCCTGCTGGTGCTCGCCGACCCACCGCAGATGTAACGCCGGCGAAACACGCGGGCGACGGGAGGGAAACCCGTGCCCCGCAGTATGGACAGTCGGATATCGTCAAGGGCTCGAAGGGAAGGGCACGCCGATGAAGCTGGTCATCGCAATCGTCAAGCCGTTCAAGGTGGAAGAGGTGAAGGAGGCGCTCCGGGAGATCGGCGTTGCCGGCCTGACCGTCGTGGATGCCCGGGGATTCGGCCGTCAGCGGGGGCACACGGAGGTGTACCGGGGCGCGGAGTACCAAGTCGACTTCGTCCCCAAGAGCCGCGTCGAGGTGATGGTCGAGGACGAGGCGGTGGACGGCGTGATCGACGCCATCACGAAGGCGGCGCGCACCGGCAAGATCGGTGATGGCAAGATCGCGGTCCTGCCCCTCGACGAGGTCGTGCGCATCCGCACCGGCGAGCACGGGCCGGAGGCGATCTGAGCACGGCAGGCCCTCGCAGCGAGCTCGACCCCCGGGCGATCGACCGTCCGCCGGGACCCCAGTGGTGCCGGGCGTGGACGGACGTCGTCGACGAGGCGTTGCGGGGCTGGTCGGCGTCCACCGGCAACCAAGGCGGGATGGCCGTCGTGGCGCTGGGCAGCTACGCCAGGCGACAGCTGTGTCCGGCGTCCGACATCGACCTGCTGCTCCTGCACGACGGGTGGGCGCACCGCGACCTCGAGGAGCTGGTGCGGTCGCTCTGCTACCCCCTGTGGGACGCCGGCCTGTCGGTCGGCCATGCGGTGCGCACTGGCCGCGAGGCCGTCCGGGCGGCGTCCGAGCGGGTCGACACCGCCACGGCCCTGACCGACCGGCGGCTGGTCGCCGGTGACCCCGGTCTGGTCGACGACCTCGCCACCCGACTGCGCCGCTGGCTGCGGTTCCGGTCGGCGAAGGTGCTCGGTGACCTCGCGGACGCCGATCAGCAACGCCACGCCGCGGCCGGGATGCACCCCGGGATGCTGGAGCCCGAGCTGAAGGAGGGCGCCGGCGGCCTGCGCGACCTCCAAAGCCTGCGATGGGCGGCCGCCTGCGTGCTCGGCGACGTGGGGCTCGACCCGCTGGTCGGCGCCCGCTACCTCGGCGCACCGGACCGCCGGGAGCTGGCCGTGGCCGGAAGCACGCTGCTCGCGGCGCGCTGTGCGCTGCACCTGGTCAGCGGGGCCACCAGCGGCCGGGGCGGTGCCGACCTCGACCGGCTCCGCCTGGACCAGCAGGACGAGGTCGCCGCGTTGCTCGGATGGGGCGACGCCGACGAGCTGTCCCACCGCGTCGGCCTGGCCACCCGCACCGTCTCGCACGTCCACGGCCGCACCTGGCCGCTGCTGATCGCCGACGCGCGACGGGGGCGTCGGCGGTGGCGGGGTGCGCCCGGGGAGCACCTGGACGAGGGGGTGGAGCTGGTCGGCGGCCTCGTCGAGGTCGATGGGCGCCGTTCGCTGACCGCCGACCCGGCGCTGGGACTGCGTGCGGTGGCAGCTGCAGCGGGGCGCGGAGTGCACCTCGGACGCGCCACCAGCGAACGACTGCGCCGCCAGGTCGAGGCGCAACCGCGGCTGGGTTGGGACGCCGCCAGCCGTGCCGCGCTGCTCACCGCCCTGCGCGCCGGACCCGACGGCGTCGCCGCACTCGAGGACGCCGACCATCTCGGCCTGCTGACCGCGCACCTGCCCGACTGGGCCCGGGTCCGCGGTCGCTCGCAGCGCAACCCGTTGCACCGCTACGACCTGGACACCCACTGCCTGCAGGCCGTCGCCGAGCTGGTGCTGATCGCCCGTGGATCGATCGAACAGCGCCAGCAGCAGCTGTGGGAGGGACTGGCCGACCCCGACGCGCTGCTCCTCGCCACGTGGCTGCACGACATCGGCAAGGCCTGGCCGGGTGACCACAGCACCGCGGGCGCGCGCGTCGCCCGCGAGTGGGTCCTGCGCATGGGGTTCAGCCAGCTGCGTGCCGACCGGGTGGCGCGCTACGTGCGCATGCACCTGCTGATGCCCGAGGTCGCCACCCGTCGCGACCTCGACGACCAGGACGAGCTGGCCGCCGTGGCCGAGCAGGTCGGCGACATCGAGACGCTCGACGGGCTGTACCTGCTGTCCCTCGCCGACGCCCGGGCCACGGGGCCGGCGGCGAACTCGCCGTGGAAGGACCTGCTGCTCGGCCAGCTGCACACCCGGGTCCGCGGGCTGCTGGTCGCCGACGGTGATCTTCCCGCGACCCTGGGCGGGCCGGACGCGGTGATCGCGGCGGCGCGGGAGCTGCTGGGTGATGACCCGACGCTGGACGCGGTGCTGACCGGCCTGCCGCAGCGCTACCTGCACGCCGCCACGCCCGAGCAGCTCGTCGAGCACGCGCGGCTCCTGCGCGAGCCGCTCGGTGAGCAGGAGCTGCGGGCCGTGCAGCGCCCTGGACCCATCCCCGGCACCGTCACCGTGTCCGTCGCCGCCGACGACCGGCGTGGCCTCGTGGCCGATTGCGCGGGTGTGCTGGCGGGGATGGGGCTGGCAGTGCTCGACGCGCGGGCGTTCACCCGCGCCGACGGCGTCGCGTTCGACTGGTTCGTCGTGCGTGCCGAGGGCTCGGTCGACTGGGACGCCGTCACGGCCGCGCTGGCGGACGCCGCGTCGGGGGCGCTGGACGTGGCCGGCCTCGTGGAGCGGCGGGAAGCCGTGCGACGGCCGCGCGCGCCCGCCGGCGAGGTCATGCCTGTCGAGGTGCGCTTCGTCCGCCGGCCCATGGCCACCCGCATCGAGGTGCACGGTCCCGACACGGCTGGGATGCTCTACCGGCTCGCGCAGGTGCTCGCCGAGGAGAACCTCGATGTCGTCGGCGCCCGCGTGGCCACGGTGGGCGAGGCCGCCCACGACGTCTTCTTCGTCCGCCCGATCGGCGGCCCGATCGACACCGACAGGCTGCGTGAGCGGCTGCGGACAGCGGCGTCACCGGCCCCTGCGGACCAGTCCTTCACCAGGGGCTGAGGCCGATTTGATACCGTCTCGGTGCCATGGTGCTGCCCTCCGTCCCGCCGCCGCCGGACGAACCCGGGTGGAGCCGCCCGTCCGAGCGGGCGCGTCCCGGCTTGCCGACGTGGCTGCTGCCGGCTTTGCTGCTCGTCGTGCTCGTCGCCTTGGCGGTGCTCGGCATGCTCTCCTACACCCAGCGCCAGGAGGTCGAGCGGCTGCGCGCCGATCTGACCGAGGCCGAGGAGCGGATCGCCGAGCTCGAAGCCGGGCGGGCCGCGGGGGGCGGAGGGCTCGGTGAGCTGCTCGACGACCTCTTCGGCGGCGGGGACGGGGACCTTGACGGGCTGCTCGACGGGCTGCTGGACGGCGACCTGGATCTCGAGGGGCTGTTCGGGGGGCTGCTCGGCGGGGCCGGCGGCCTGGAGGACCTGCTGGGCGGCGCCGGCGGCGCGGACCTGACCCGCTGCCTGGCCGGCGGCGGGGCGGATGGCATGCTCGGCGGCGACGACCCGATCGTGGCCGACGACCTCGACGAGCAGGTCGACGCGGCCGTCGAGCGGGTCGAGGCCATGCGCGGCCTGGCGTTCCAGGAGCCCGTCGAGACCGAGCTGGTGCCCACCGCGGAGTTCGTCGCGCGCATCACCGAGCTGGTCAGCGAGGACTACACCGCCACCGACGCCGACCGCGACCGGCGGGTGCTCGCCGCGCTCGGGGCGGTGGAGCGCGACGCGGACATGCGTGCGCTCATCCTCGACCTCGTCGGCGAGCAGGCGGCCGGCTTCTACAGCACCGACACCGGGGAGCTCGTCGTCGGTGCCGACGACCCCGCCGCACCGCTACGCCCTGCCGGTCTGGTGATCCTCGCCCACGAGCTGCAGCACGCCGCCGCCGACCAGAACCTCGGCCTGCCGGTGGACCACCACGACGGCGACGGTGGCGACGAGGCACGTGCCGGCCTGGCCCTGGTGGAGGGCGACGCGACGCTGTTCATGCAGCAGTTCGCCCTCGGCGCCCTGGAGCTGATGGACCAGCTGGCGATGGCCACCGACCCGTCGGTGGCAGCCAGCCAGGAGCAGATCACCGGCTTCCCCGAGTACCTCCAGCGCGAGCTGGTCTTCCCCTACACCGAGGGCATGGCGTTCGTGTGTTCGCTGTACGCCGACGGCGGGTGGCCGGCGGTCGACGCGGCCTACGACGCGCTGCCGACCACGACCGCGCAGATCCTGTGGCCGGAGCGCTACACCGCCGGGGAGCCCGCGGTCACGGTCGCTGGGCTGGGCGCGCCGGGCGGCTCGTGGTCCCAGGCGCGCACCACCACCTTTGGGGCGGCTGAGCTGCTGTGGTTGTTCTCCGCGCCCGGCGACGACGCCGGTGCGGGTCTGGACGCGCCCCGTGAGCGGGCTGCGGCGTGGGCGGGTGGGCAGCTGGAGCTGTGGACCGACGGGGCCGACAGCGCGGTGGGCATCGCCCTGGCGCAGCGTGCCGACGAGCCCGACCTCTGCGCATCGATGGCCGCCTGGCACGCCGCCGCGTTCCCCGACGCGCAGTCGGTCTCCACCACCGGGGACGAGGCGCTGGCCGCCCGCGGGCAGGACCAGCACACCGTCGTCGTGTGCGCCGGCGACCGCGTGCGCGTCGGCGTCGCCCCGGACCTCGCCACCGCCCGCCAGGTGGCGGGCTAGTGGCCGTGCTGGTCTGCAACGGGCGCGTGCTCGGACCGTTGGAGCTGGCCACGTCGATCGACGCCCGCACCCGTGGCCTGCTCGGCCGCGACGGCATCGCGGGCGCGATGCTGCTCAGCCCCGCCACCATGGTCCACACCATCCGGATGCGCTTCGACATCGACGTCGCCTTCTGCGACCGCGACCTGGTCGTGCTGCGCACGGTGACGATGCGCCGCCATCGACTGGCCCGACCTGTGCGACACACGCGTGCGGTGCTGGAGGCCGAGGCGGGCGCCTTCGCCCGGTGGGGGCTGACCCCCGGCGCGCGCCTGCAGGTGCGCGATGGGTGAGTCCCCCGCCCTGCACGAGGCGCTGGGTCCTCTGGCGTTCCTGCTCGGCGCCTGGGAGGGCACCGGGGCGGGGGAGTACCCCACGATCGCGTCCTTCGCCTACCGCGAGCAGGTCGCGTTCACCCACGTCGGCAAGCCGTTTCTCGCCTACACCCAGCGCACCTGGGCCGAGGACGACGGCCGCCCGCTGCACGCCGAGTCCGGCTACCTGCGCCACACCGGCGCCGGCGCGGTCGAGCTCGTGCTCGCCCACCCGACGGGCATCGTCGAGGTCTACGCCGGGCACGTCTCGGCCACGTCCCTGCGTCTGGCGACCATGACCGTGGGCACCACCCCGACCGCCAGGCGGGTCGACGCGCTGGAGCGCGACATCGACGTCGACGGCGACCAGCTGTCCTACGCGGTGCGCATGGCCGCGGTCGGCCGGCCGCTGACCCACCACCTGGCGGCGACCCTGCGGCGCGCGTAGCCCGCGGTCAGAGCACCCCGCCCTCGGTCATGCGCCGGTTGTCCAGGATGCGGTCGACCTCGTCGTCGGCCAGCACGCCGGCGGCCTTCACGACGTCGCGCAGCGGGCGGTCCTCCACCAGGGCCTGCTTCGCGAGCTCCGCGGACCGGTCGTAGCCGATGGCGGGCACCAGCGCGGTGACCGTCGACAGGTTGCGCTCGGCCAGCTCGGTGCAGCGCTCCACGTTCGCGGTGATCCCATCGATGCACCGCTCGGCGAAGCTCACCGAGGACCGTGCCAGCAGGCGGACGGACTCGAGCACGTTGCGCGCCATCATCGGGATGTACACGTTGAGCTCGAACGCCCCGGACATGCCTCCCACCGTGGTGGCGGTGTCGTTGCCGATCACCTGCGCGGCCACCTGCGTGACCGACTCGGGGATCACCGGGTTGACCTTGGCCGGCATGATCGAGCTGCCCGGCTGGATCTCCGGGAGGCGGATCTCCCCAAGCCCTGTGCGCGGTCCGGAGCCCATCCAGCGCAGGTCGTTGGCGACCTTCGTCAGCGACACCGCCACGACCTTGCACGCGCCGCTGACCTCGACCAGGGCGTCGCGGGCCCCCTGGGCCTCGAAGTGGTTCGTGGCCTCGCGCAGCGCCGGGATCCCGGTGGTCCGGCGCAGCTCGGCGATGACCCCCGCGGTCATGCCCGCCGGGGCGTTCAGTCCCGTGCCGACCGCGGTGCCCCCGAGCGGCAGCTCGGCCAGGCGCTCCAGGGTTGCCTCCACCCGCGCCGCGCCCAGCTCCACCTGCCGGGCGTAGCCGGAGAACTCCTGGCCGAGCGTGACGGGTGTGGCGTCCATGAGGTGGGTGCGTCCCGGCTTCACGATCGCCGCGAGCTCCTCGGCCTTGGCGGTCAGGGCCACCCGCAGTCGCGTCAGGGCGGGGAGCAGGCCTGTCGCGACCGCTTCGTAGACCGCCAGGTGCACGGCCGTGGGGAACACGTCGTTCGACGACTGGCCGGCGTTGACGTGGTCGTTGGGATGCACGGGGTCGCGGGAGCCGAGCCGGCCGCCGAGGAGCTCGATCGCCCGGTTGGCGATCACCTCGTTGGCGTTCATGTTCGAGCTGGTGCCCGACCCGGTCTGGAAGACGTCCACGACGAAGTGCCCGTCGAGCTCGCCCGCGGCGACCTCGGCAGCGGCCTGCGAGATGGCCCGGAACTGCGGGTCGTCCAGCAGCCCCTGTCCGTGGTTGACGGTTGCCGCGGCCGCCTTGACCAGTCCGAGCGCCCGCACGAGCTCGGGGGGGATGCCCTGCCCCGAGATCGGGAAGTTGACCACGGCCCGCTGTGTGGAGGCGCCGTAGTAGGCGTCGGCGGGCACCTCCATCGGCCCCATCGAGTCGCGTTCGGTGCGGGTGTCGGCCATCCTGGGCGTCTCCTGGTCGGTCCTGCGGCGGTGGTTCGAGCCTACTCAACACGGACGTCCCGATAGGCTGGCGGGCACATGACGACCCTCCTGCTCATCCGCCACGCCACGACCGCCGCGACCGGCAAGCGCCTCGGGGGCCGTACGCAGGCCAGCCTGGACGACGGTGGTCGCGCCCAGGCCCGAGCCGCCGCGGACCGTCTGGCGGACCTGCCGCTGAAGGCGGTCTACGCCAGCCCTCTGGCCCGCACGCACGAGACCGCGGCCATCGTCGCTGCGCCGCACGAGCTGGCGGTCGAGCACGCGGACGGGCTGCTCGAGGTCGAGTACGGCCGCTGGACGGACCGGCCCCTGAAGCAGGTCGCCCGCACCAAGCTCTGGCCGGTGATCCAGGCACGACCGTCGCTGGTGCGCTTCCCCGAGGGCGAGACGATCCGTGCCGCGCAGCTGCGCGCCGTCGAGGCCATCGAGGAGATCGTGGCGCGCCACGCCAAGGACCTGGTCGCGGCCGTCAGCCACGCCGACGTCATCAAGGCGGTGGTGGCCTTCTACCTCGGACAGCCGCTCGACCTGTTCCAGCGCCTGCAGGTCAGCCCGGCCTCGGTGACCGCCCTGGCCCTGTCCCCGGGCGGGCAGCCCGCGCTGCTGCGCTTCAACGACGACGGGCCGCTCACCCCCGAACGGTTCCGCAGACCGCGCCCCGAGCCGGCCAAGAAAGGCGCCACCCGTGGGTGAGTCCTTCGAGCTCGACAACGTGGACTGGATCACCGCCGGCGCCATCGGTGAGCCGGGTCGGCGCACCTTCTACCTCCAGGCCCGTCAGGGCGGCGAGCTGGTGGTGCTGCTCGTCGAGAAGGCGCAGGTGCGCACCCTCGCGCAGCTCTCGCAGGAGCTGCTGGCCCGCGTGGACGTCACCGTCACCCCCGACGACCTGGACACGACCGGGCAGGCGCTGCTGGATCCGGCCGTGCCGGCGTGGCGGGCGGGCTCGATGAGCCTCGGCATGGACGACGAGGGGGAGCGGTTCCTGCTGGAGGCGGAGGAGCTGCCCGAGGCGGACGAGCCCGACGAGCCGGCCAGCGCCCGGTTCTGGATGAGCCGGGACCAGCTCATCGCCCTGGCGGCCTACGCGGCCTTCGCCGTCGAGGCCGGCGCCCGCGAGTCGTGCCGGCTCTGCTCGCGTCCCATCGACCCCATCCACGGTCACGTGTGCCCCTCCATGAACGGGCACGGACCCCTCACCGTGTGACGTGCAGATCGACGAGGAGGTCGTGGGGCAACTGCGGGAGGCGCCCCTCACCGTGCTCGGCTATGTCGCCGAGGCGAGCAACCACACCATGCTGGTGCGGCTGGACGACGCCGACGACGGGCCCCTGGCGATCTACAAGCCGCGCGCCGGCGAGCGTCCCCTGTGGGACTTCCCGACGGGCACGCTGTGCCAGCGCGAGGTCGCGGCCTACGCGGTGAGCGAGTTCCTCGGGTGGGAGGTCGTGCCGCCCACGGTGCTGCGCGACGGGCCGATGGGGGCCGGCTCCGCGCAGCTCTTCGTCCCCCACGACCCGGCCCGCCACTACTTCGCGCTGGTCGAGGACGCCCGCTTCCACCCGGCGCTCGCCCGCCTGGCGGTCTTCGACCTGCTGGTGAACAACGCGGACCGCAAGGGCAGCCATGTCCTGCGCGGGGAGGACGGCCACCTGTGGGGCATCGACCACGGGCTCACGTTCCACGTCCAGATGAAGCTGCGCACCGTCATCTGGGAGCTCGGCGGGACCGCGCTCGAGGCGGCGTGGCGTGCGGACATCACCCGGCTGCGCACCGCCCTCGACGACCCTGAGCAGGCCCTGCGCCGCCGCCTGGATGCGCTGCTGAGCCCGGGCGAGGTCGCCGCGCTCGGGCTGCGCGCCGCCGCGCTGTCCGAGGCGTCGGCCCTGCCGGTGGTCGACGCCCCCCGTCGTGCCTACCCCTGGCCGCCGCTCTAGATCGCGTAGGGTACGGGCCGCGACGAGGAGGTCACCGTGAGCCGCCGGTTCCGCTACTACACCTTGCCCGCAGGCGTCGCCAGCACCCGGGAGGGCCCCGTGGTGATCCGCGTCGAGGCGGGCCAGGACTACGAGCTGTTCGAGTCGGTCCAGGACGGGCAGTGGGTGCAGGACAACGCCGCATACGAGTACGTGCACGGGTCCCACGATGTCGAGCAGCGCGACGCCGCCGCGGTCCGCGCGCTGCTGGCCGACCTGGTCGGCGCAGATACCGCCGACCGGCTGGTGCCGCGACCCAAGAGCTGACCGGCCCGAGCCCCATGGCCCTCGTCACCCTGGAAGACGTCACGCGCGCCGCTGGACGGCTCGCCGGTGTGGTGCAGCAGACCCCGGTCGAGGAGTCCCGTGCCGTCAGCGGGCTGGCGGGGCACCCCACCGTGCTGAAGTGCGAGCATCTGCAGCGCACGGGCTCGTTCAAGATCCGCGGGGCCTACAACCGCATCGCGGGACTCTCCGATCGGGAGCGGGAGCGGGGCGTGGTGTGCTCCTCGGCCGGCAACCACGCGCAGGGTGTGGCGCTGTCGGCGGCGCTGGTGGGTGTGCCCGCCACGGTGTTCATGCCCGTCGGTGTGCCGCTGCCCAAGCTTGAGGCCACCCGTGGCTACGGCGCGACGGTGGTGCTCGCCGGCGACAGCTACGACGACGCCCACGCCGCCGCGCAGGCGTGGACGAGGGAGCACGAGGCGACGTTCGTGCACCCCTTCGACCATCTCGATGTCATCGCCGGGCAGGGCACGATCGGCCTGGAGCTGCTCGAGCAGGTGCCCGACCTCGGTGCGGTGCTCGTGCCGGTCGGTGGGGGCGGACTGGTCTCGGGCATTGCGGCGGCGATCAAGGCGGTGCGCCCGGAGGTGCGGGTGATCGGGGTGCAGGCGGCCGGAGCGGCAGCCGTGCCGGCCTCCCTCGCGGCCGGGGCGCCCCGCACGCTGCCGGAGACGACCACCTTCGCCGACGGCATCGCGGTCAGGACACCGGGTGCGTTGACGCTCGCGCACATCGCCGCCCACGTCGACGAGGTCGTCACCGTCAGCGACGAGGCGATCGCCCGAGCCGTGCTCGTGCTGGTGGAGCGGGCCAAGCAGGTCGTCGAGCCGGCTGGTGCGGCCGGGCTGGCGGCGTTGCTCGAGGGGGTGACCATGGGCGCGGGAACCGTCGTGCCGGTGCTCGCCGGCGGCAACGTCGACCCGCTCCTGCTGGCGCGCCTCCTGCAGTCCGGGCTCTTCGAGGAGGGCCGCTACTTCGCCTTCCGCACCCGGCTGCGCGACCGGCCAGGCGCACTGTCGCACCTGCTGGCGCTCATCGGCGACGCCGGCGCGAACGTCGTCGCGATCTCCCACCACCGCCTGGGCACGCGCCTGGGAGTTTTGGAGGTCGAGGTGCAGATCGAGGTCGAGGCGCGCGGCCACGACCACATCCGCCAGCTGGAAGGGTCGCTCACCGCCGCCGGCTACCCCGTCAGCTGACTGCGTCGAGGCTCCCGCGCCCGAAGGCGCGCACCCCGCGCACCGCGAAAGGCTCGCGGCGCCCCTGTCAGGCGCTCATGGAGCGAAGTGGTAGCGCCCCAATCAGGCGGTGGCGCGGGCGGCCACCAGATCGGCGATCTCGCCGACCATCCGGCTGACCTCGTAGTCCTTGGGCGTGTAGACAGCAGCGACGCCGTGGCGGCGCATCGCCTCGGCGTCCACGGCCGGGATGATCCCGCCGACCACGACCAGCACGTCGGCACCCTGGGCCCGCAGGCCGTCCACCACCTCGGGGACCAACGCGGCGTGCGAGCCGGACAGGATCGACAGGCCCACGACGTGGACGTCCTCGTCGACGGCTGCGCGCACGATCTGGGCCGGGGTGAGCCGGATGCCCTCGTAGACGACCTCGAAGCCGGCGTCGCGGGCGCGCACCGCCACCTGCTCGGCGCCCGACGAGTGCCCGTCCAGCCCCGGCTTGCCGACCAGCAGCTTGAGCTTGCGCCCGACCGCGGCCTCGGCGGCCTTGACCTTCCGGCGGGCAGCCGCCAGCGCATCGGCGTCCGACGACCCGAGCGCGCCGGCGACCCCGGTCGGGCCGCGGTACTCGCCGAAGACCTCCCGCAAGGCGTCGGTCCACTCACCGGTGGTGACCCCGGCCAGTGCCGCCTCGATCGAGGCGGGCATCACGTTGTCCCCACCCGCCGCCGCGCGTCGGACCGCGTCGAGGCTGCGCTGCGCCGTCGCGTCGTCGCGGCCGGCGCGGAAGGACTGCAGGCGCGCGACCTGCTCGGCCTCGGCGTCGGGGTCCACGGTGAGGAAGCCGGCGTCACGGCCCGTGGTCAGCGGCGAGGGCTCCGTCCCGGTGAAGGCGTTGACCCCCACGACGGTCTGGGCACCCGACTCGATGCGGGCCAACCGCCGGGCGTTGGAGCGCACCAGCTCGGCCTTCATGTAGTCGACGGCCTCGACCGCACCGCCGAGCTCCAGGACCCGCAGGTACTCCGTGTGCGCCCCCTCGGTGATGGCTGCGGTGCGCTCCTCCATGACCCCGCTTCCGGCGAACAGGTCGTCGTGCTCGAGCAGGTCGGTCTCGTAGGCCAGGACCTGCTGCATGCGCAGCGACAGCTGCTGGTCCCACGGGCGGGGCAGGCCGAGGGCCTCGTTCCAGGCGGGCAGCTGCACCGCGCGGGCGCGTGCGTCCCTGGACAGGGTGACGGCCAGCATCTCGATCAGGATGCGCGCGATGTTGTTCTCCGGCTGGGCCTCGGTCAGGCCCAGCGAGTTGACCTGCACGCCGTAGCGAAACCGGCGCAGCGCCGGGTCGGTGACGCCGTAGCGCTCGCGGCACAGCTCGTCCCACAGCTCGACGAAGGCCCGCATCTTGGCGACCTCCTCGACGAAGCGGATGCCGGCGTTGACGAAGAAGCTGATGCGCCCGACGACCGTGGCGAAGTCGCGGTCGGCCACCCGTCCGGAGTCGCGCACCGTGTCGAGCACGGCCGTGGCGGTGGCCAGCGCGTAGGCCACCTCCTGCTCGGGCGTGGCGCCGACCTCCTGCAGGTGGTAGCTGCACACGTTGACCGGGTTCCAACGGGGGATCTCGCGCACGCTGTAGGTGATCGTGTCGGCGATCAGGCGCATGCTCTGCCGTGGGGGGAACACGTAGGTGCCCCGCGACAGGTACTCCTTGATGATGTCGTTCTGGGTCGTGCCGGCCAGGGCCGCCGGATCGGCGCCCTGCTCCCGGGCGACGCCGACGTACAGCGACAGCAGCCACGCCGCCGTGGCGTTGATGGTCATCGACGTGTTCGTCCCCGCCAGCGGGATGCCGTCGAACAACGTGCGCAGGTCGTCGATCGAGCAGACCGGCACGCCGACCTTGCCGACCTCGCCCCGGGCCAGGGGATGGTCGGCGTCGTAGCCGGTCTGGGTCGGCAGGTCGAACGCCACCGACAGGCCGGTCTGACCCTTGGCGAGGTTGGACCGGTACAGGGCGTTGGACGCGGACGCCGACGAGTGCCCCGAGTAGGTCCGCATCAGCCACGGGCGGTCCTTGGGACGGGACAACGGCGAAGCCTCCTCGGTTACGCGAACGGACGGGGTGCCAGTGTGCTGCGGCCGCTCAGGTCCCGGTGCCGACCGCGGTGGCGTGGAAGATGGTGCCCACCTGGCAGACCGACACGCGGTCCTCGACGACCTGGCCCTCGACCCGCAGGGTGTCGCCCTCCCCGGCGACGGTCTCGCCCTCGGGACCGAGCAGGCGCACGGGATCGAAGGCGACCTGGTAGCCGTCGGGGTAGACCACCTCGTAGCGGCCGTCGCCGGCCTCGAGCCACACGCAGCCGCCCTCGAGCTGGGCGTCGCCGCCCAGCGTGCCTTCGAGCACCTCGGTTCCCTCTCGGTCACCGGGTTCTGCGGCTGGCACGTCCTCCTCGGGGTCCTCGGACGGTGTCAGGGCGGGCTCCTGTCCGCACGCCACCAACAGCAGTCCCGCCAGCACCAGCGCCACCACTCGCATCCGCGTCCTCCTCGGCATCCCATGGCGGTCGCTGCGCGACCGCCCCACCCTGCACAGCTGAGGGTCCACCGACCGTACCGCGTCCGAACCCGATGGAGGAGACGCCGGTGGATCGGCGTCGGTTCCATGCGATGCTGGCGGCACCATGGTCGAGCCGCAGCCCTACGTCCACGCCACCACCGCGGCCCAGGTCACCGAGTGGCTCGCGGCCACCGACGGCGCCGCCTTCGTGGCCGTGGACACCGAGACCACGGGCTGGGACCCCTACCTCGACCGGTTGCTCCTCGTGCAGGTCAGCGCGGGGGCGGACCGGCCGGTGCTCGTGCTGGACGCCGCCCGCGTCGACCCGCGCACGCTGCAGCCGCTGCTCGGCGACGAGCGCGTGCTCAAGGTGTTCCACCACGGCTCGTTCGACCTGCGCTTCCTGACCCTCGCCGGGCTGGAGGTCCGCCGGGTGGCCGACACCATGCTCGCCCAGCAGCTCCTCGACGGTGGGGAGAAGACCGACGCCGGGGTCGGGCTGGCGGGCATCGCCGGCTTCCGCCTGGGGATGCGCCTGGACAAGTCCGTGCGTGAGACCTTCTCGCCGGTCAGCACCCTCACCATCGAGCAGCTGCGCTACGCCGCCGACGATGCGGTGGCCACGTGGGGGGTGTTCGAGCAGCAGTGGCGCGAGCTCGTCGGGCACGGCCTCACGCGGGTCGCCCAGCTGGAGTTCGGGGCGCTGCCGGTGCTGGCGGACCTGGCGCTGCGCGGCATCGCCTTCGACGCCCCCCGGTGGCACGCGCTGGTCGGGGCGCTGGAGGCCCAACTGCCGGACATCGAGCGGGCCGTGCAGGAGGCGCTGGTCACCGACGAGAGCCCCCGCGACCTGTTCGGCCCCGAGCCCGTGAACCTGGATTCGCCCGAGCAGGTCCGCGAAGCCCTGGCCCGCACCGGCGTGCGCCTCGACGGCACCCGGGAGATCGTGCTGCGCGACCACGCCCACCACCCGGCCGTGGCCGCCCTGCTGCACTACCGCCAGACCCGCAAGATGACGACCAACTGGGGCGGGGACTGGGCCGAACGTGTGGTCCACCCCGTGACCGGCCGGGTGCACGCCGACTGGCGCCAGATCGTGGCCGGCGGCCGCATCGCGTGCAACGACCCCAACCTCACGCAGGTCCCCCGTGACGCCGCCTATCGGTCCTGCTTCGGGGGGGAGCCCGAGCGCGTGCTGGTCGTGGCCGACTACTCCCAGCAGGAGCTGCGCATCCTGGCGGCGGTCTCGGGCGACGCCGCCCTGACCGAGATCTTCCACCGTGGGGGCGACCTGCACCGCACCACCGCGGCCATGGTCTTCGGCACCGAGGAGCAGTCGGTCACCGACGAGCAGCGGGCCGCCGCCAAGCAGCTGAACTTCGGGCTCATGTACGGCATGGGAGCGCCGGGGTTCGCCCGTGCCACCGGTCTGGACCTCGCGAGCGCCAGGGCGACCATGGAGCGCTACTTCACCGCGTTCCCGAAGGTGGCCGAGTGGCTCGCCGAGGCCGAGGCGGTCGGCAGGCGCACGGGCCGGGCCCGCACCGCGCTGGGCCGGGTGCGGGCGCTGGCCACCGACAACGGACCCAGCCTGGCCACCTTGTCGCGCAATGCGCCGATCCAGGGTGCGGGGGCCGACATGACCAAGCTCGCCCTGGCGGAGGTCGGGCGCCGCCTCTCCGCACGGTTCCCCGGCGAGGCGCCCGTGGGGCAAAGCGGTCTGGTGCTGGTCGTGCACGACGAGCTCGTGGCCGAGGTGCCGCGCGCCGAGGCCGACGATGCCCGCACCCTGGTCACCGACGGGATGCTGGCGGCCGCCAGGGAGGTCCTGGGCGAGGTGCCCGCCGTCGTGGACGCGGTCGTCCGGTCGCGCTGGGGCACCGCGGATGCGTAGGGTCACGGCCCGCGGGCAGGGATGGACGAAGATTTCCCAGTGTGCCCTGGGCACCGAAGTTACCGCGCAGTAACATGCGGGGGCGACGCCGAGAATCCGAGGACGACGCCGGAGTGCGACGAGGGAGGCAACGATGGCCGAGCTGCGCGACGCGGTCTACATCGATGGAGTCCGCCTACCGATCGGTCGGGCCAAGCCCGACGGGTACTACGCCCTGACGCGGGCCGACGACATGGCGGTGCGCACGATCCGTGCACTGCTGGAGCGCAACCAGAGCCTCGACCCGGCGCGCGTGGACGACAACGTGTGGGCCGCGACGTCGCAGACCGGCGACCAGGGGCTCACCCTCGGGCGGTCCACCGCGGTGCTCGCCGGCCTGCCGGAGTCGGTGCCCGGCTACGCGATCGACCGCATGTGCGCCGGCGCGCTGACCGCCATCACCAACGGGGCTAACGCGATCCGCGTCGGCGCGCAGGACGTGGTGATCGCCGGGGGCGTCGAGCACATGGGGCACCACCCGATGGGCGAGAACGTCGACCCCAACCCGCGGTTCCTGTCGGAGAAGCTGGTGGACCCCTCGGCGCTGGTCATGGGCAACACCGCGGAGAACCTCCACGACAAGGTCCCCGACATCACCCGTGAGCAGGCCGACGCCTACGCCCTGCAGTCCCAGGAGCGGGTGGCCAAGGCGTGGGCGGACGGTGCGTTCGACGACCACGTGATCCCCATGACGGTGTGGAGCGAGGACGGGTGGCGGGTCGTCACCCGGGACGAGCACCCCCGGCCCGGCATCACCATGGAGGACCTCAGCCGTCTGCGGACGGTGTTCCGCGAGGGCGGTCGCGTCACCCCCGGCAACGCCGCCGGGTTGAACGACGGCGCCGGCGCAACCCTGCTCACCAGCAGCAGAGCCGCCGAGGAGATGGGCCTGTCCGCCAGGATGCGCCTGGTCGACTACACCTTCGTCGGGGTGGAACCCGAGACGATGGGGTGGGGGCCGGTGCCCGCGACCGAGCAGCTCCTCCAGCGCAACGACCTCACCATCGACGACATCGACGACGTCGAGATGAACGAGGCCTTCGCCGTCCAGTGCGTGGCGTTCCTGAACCACTTCGGCCTGCCCCACGACACGACGAAGGTCAACCCCTACGGTGGAGCGATCGCGTTGGGTCACCCCCTGGCCATGTCGGGTGCGCGGCTCACCCAGCAGCTCGCCCACTTCTTCGCGACCAACGATGACGCGCGCTATGGCATCACGACGCTGTGCATCGGCCTCGGCATGGGCGCCAGCGTCCTCTGGGAACGGATCTAGCAATGGCAACCACACCCGTGACGCAGTTCAAGGTCACCTACTTCGATGCCGCCCGCGCCGGGCGCCTCGCCATCCTCACCATGGACAACGGTGAGGACTACAAGAAGCCGACCACGTTCGGCTCCGAGGCGCTGCGGTCGCTGTCCGACGCGCTCGACGAGCTCGAGGGGCAGTCCGACCTGAAGGGGGTGCTGCTCACCGGCAAGCAGTTCATCTTCGCGGTCGGCGCCGACCTCAAGAGCTTCCACGGTGCCGACGAGGCGTTCGCCCGCGGGGCGGCCGAGGGCGGGCACACGGTGTTCCGCCGGCTGGCCGCCCTGCCGGTCCCGACCCTGGCGGCCATCAACGGGGCCTGCATGGGCGGTGGGTTGGAGATCGCCCTGCACTGCGACTACCGGACCCTGTCCACGGGGGCCGCCGCCATCGCCTTCCCCGAGGTGTTCCTGTCCATCTTCCCGGCGTGGGGCGGCACCCAGCTCGCGCCCCGGCTGATCGGGGCGGACAACGCGCTGCAGGTCATCGTGCACAACGCGCTGAACAACAACACGGTGCTCAAGCCCGCCGCGGCCTTCGAGCTGGGCCTCGCCGACCGGCTGATCGAGGCCGTCGACTTCCTGGACCAATCGGTCGCCCTGCTCGAGCGCCTGGTCACGGGCGAGGAGCGCATCGAGCGCGCCGAGCCGGCCACGGACACCCTCGACGCCGCGCTCGCCGGGGCACGCGAGGCCGCGGACAACCGGGTGCATGGGGCGACCCGCGCTCCCTACCTCGCCATCGACCTGATCGAGCACGCGGCTCGTGGCGGTGACCTCGACGAGGGTTACCGGATGGAGGCCGACGGCCTGGCGGAGCTCCTGCCCTCCCGCCAGGCGCAGGCCGCCGTCTACAGCTTCGAGCTCACCCAGCAGCGGGTGAAGCGCCAGCCGTGGCGGCCCGACGCGGAGGCACGCCGGGTCCGCAAGGTCGGCGTGGTGGGCTCGGGTCTCATGGGGGCGCAGCTCGGGGCGCTGTTCCTGCAGCGCCTCGAGGTCCCGCTCGTCATGAAGGACATCGACCAGGGCGTCCTCGACCAGGCGCGTGGGCACATCGAGGGCGAGCTCGACAAGCGTGTGCAGCGCGGCCGAATGGGGGAGGGCAAGGCGCGTTTCCTGAAGGGAATCGTCACCTACACCCTGGAGAACGAGCCGCTTGCGGGCAGCGACTTCGTCATCGAGGCCGTGCTCGAGCGCATGGATCTCAAGCAGCGGATCTTCGCCGACGTCGAGCGTGTCGTCGACCCGGAGGCGGTCCTTGCCACCAACACCTCGTCGCTGTCGGTGACGGAGATGGCCTCGCAGCTGGAGCATCCCGAACGGGTCGTCGGCTTCCACTTCTTCAACCCCGTCGCGGTCCTGCCGTTCCTGGAGATCGTGCAGGGCGGTGCCACCAACGACACCGCCCTGGCCACCGCCTTCGAGGTCTCCAAGGGACTGCGCAAGTCCGGGGTGCGATGCGCCGACACGCCGGCGTTCATCGTCAACCGCCTGCTGACCCGCTTCAACGCCGCCTGCATCGAAGCGCTGCGCCACGGCAACGACTTCACCGAGATCGACGACGCCATCAAGGAGCTCGGGTTGCCGATGGGCCCGTTCGAGCTGCTCGGCTTCGTGGGCCTGAAGGTCGCGTTCCACACGGCCGAGACGCTGCACGACGCCTACCCGGAGCGCTTCCCGATCGATGCGAGCTTCCGGCGCCTGGCCGAGCTCGACGTCGACGGGATCTACGACTGGAGCAAGGGGCGGGTGCCCCACGACGCGGTGCGCGACGCGGTGGTGGTCGACGCGGACGTCGAGAAGCTCACCGGCGAGGCCATCCGCCAGCGCGCCGTCGAAGCCCTCGCGGACGAGGTCAAGATCATGCTCGACGAGGGTGTGGTTGCCGACGCCCGCGATATCGACACGGGCCTGCTGCTCGGCGCGGGCTGGCCGTTCTTCATGGGCGGGATCTGCCTGTACCTGGACCAGACCGGGTTGTCTGACAAGCTCTTCGGTCAGCGCCTGGTCGGTGAGCGCGACCTGGCCGTCGGCTAGCCCGGCGTCTCGCGCGGCCGTGGGCGCCACGCCCACGGCAGGCGCAGGACGGCCTCCAGCGGGCCGCGGGACAGCACCGCACGCCACGCCGAGCAGAGCACGACCGTCACGGCGGTGAAGGCGCCGACGGTGCGCACGGCGCCCTCGACCGTCTCCCGCACGAGGAGGTCGGGCTCGAACCCCAGGACGAGCAGATGGCCGACGTAGACGGTCAGGGCGAGCTGCCCGGTGGCCGCGAGCGGCCAGGTGCCGCGGGGCAGCCGGGTGGACACGAGCAGGCTCGCGCCCACCACCGCGGTGGCGACGCCCGTGGCACCGAGGAGCCAGAGGGGCATCTGGCTGTGCGCCTCGGCCACCAGCAGCTCGTCCCAGGCGGGCGCGATCGTCGGTGCCCCGTAGCGGGCCGTCAGCACCGTCGAGGTCCCGTAGGCGACGCCGGCGGTCACGGCCCCGCCGACGACCAGGCGCACCCGCACGGCGGTGGACCGCAGGTCCTGGCGGCCGAGCCACAGGCCGAACAGCACCGGGCCGATCCAGGTGAGGACCGGGTACGAACCGGTGAGCAGCAGGTCGCGGATGATCTCGCCCGCGCCGTCGCTCCACGCGGCCGGGACCCGCGAGGCGAACCACTCGGGCTGCGCGCGCCAGAGCCCGATGTAGGTGACGGGACCCCCGACCATCGCCACGGCCGCGACGGCGAGCACCACCCGGTCGCCCAACGGCACGAGCAGGAACGCGACCAGGAAGTAGAGCGCGTAGTACTGCAGGATGACGAGCACGTTGACGTCGAGCTCCTGCAACGCCAGTCCCATCGGCAGCAGGAGCAGGGCCCGGAAGGCCAGCCGCGCTCCCGCGGAGCGCAGGCGTTGCAGCGACCGGTCCCCGGCGAGCAGTGACACGCCGATCCCGGCGAGCACGACGAAGAGGATGGACGCGCGTCCGTGCGTCATCCCGTACAGGCGGCCGAGCAGGTCCTCGTCGGACCTCGTCGGACCGAAGTGCACCATGACCATGCCGATGATCGCCAGGGCGCGGGCGACGTCCAAGCCGAGCATCCGGTGCTTCGGCGCGGCGTCCGGCTCGGTCATGGCGTGGCGGTGACCGCCCGGCGGCTCAGCCGTCCCGGGTCTCTGGCTCGCCATCGCCGTCGCCGCCGGGACGCTTGACGTGCGACAGGGCATCGCTGCGGTCGTCGGGCTTGCCGAGCCGCGACAGCAGCGCGCGCAGGTCCAGGCCCAGCAGGTCCGACCCCACCTGCAGGCCCTGCTCGACGTTGGTCGCCACGTTGCGGGTCAGCTGCGAGGCACCGTCGGTCGAGATCACCGTCATCTTCTCCACCGCCGAGATCGGCTCGCTGGCACTGCGGACGACATCGGGCAGCACGCCGGAGATCAGCTCGATCACCGCGGCGTCGTTGTAGAGCTGGAATGCCTTGGCGTTCTTCTCCCGAGCGTCGGCCTCGGCCTTGCCGCGGGCGAGGATCGCGGCGGCATCGGCGCGACCTTCGAGCTCCACCGCCTCCGCCATGCGGGAGCGGCGGGCCTTCTCCGCGTCGGCGTCGAAGATGGCGGCGTTGCGCCGCCCCTCCGCCTCCTGCTCGACCTGGTAGCGCTGCGCGTCCGCCGGCTTGCGGATCTCGGTGTCCAGCTGGCGGTCCTTCAGGGCGGCCTGGCGCACGGCGACCTGCTCCTGCTCGGCGATGACCTCCTGGTCGCGGGCGGCCGCCTGCAAGGGGCCCGAGGCAGCGGCACGGGCGTTGGCCTCGTCGGTCTCGGCGCGGATCTCGGCCTTCTTGAGCTCCAGGGCGCGCTCGGCGATGGCGATCTGCTCCTCGGCGCGCAGCCGCTCCTGCTCGCTGGCCTGGCCGGCCTTGGCCTCGGCGATCTTGGCGTCCTGCTCGACGCGGGCCGCCTCCGGGCGTCCGAGGTCGGCGAGGTAGGTGCCCTCGGCCTGGATGTCCTGCAATTGGAAGGTGTCGAGCGTCAGGCCCTGGTTGGTCAGCGAGGTCTCGGCCTCCTCGGCGACAGCGGAGGCGAACGCCGCCCGGTCCTTGATGATCGCCTCGACCGCCAGGCGCCCGACGATGGCGCGCAGCGAGCCGGCCAGGACCTCCTGGGTGAACTCCTCGATGCCCTCCTGCTGGGTCAGGAAGCGCTGCGCCGCCGCTCGGATCGCATCCTCGTTCCCCCCGACCTTCACGAGGGCGACCCCCTCCAGGTCGCACTTGATGCCCTGCTCGCTGACCGCCCCGGTGATGCGCACGGAGATGCGCCGGCTGCGCAGGTCCATGACGTGCAGCTTCTGCACGAACGGCAGCACGAAGACGCTCGCGCCCATGATCACCCGCTGCCCGGACATGTCCGTGGAGACCTCGCCGGTCTCGGGGTTCTTGACCGGCCGGCCCTTGCGCCCGGTGATGATGAAGGCCTCGTTGGGCCCACCCACCTGGACGCGGCGGACGATCAGGTAGCCCACCAGCACGAGCAGGATGACCGCGCCGAGGATGCCGGCGACCAGGGGGCTCTCGGCGATGAAGTCGAACATGGGCGTCTCCCCTATGCGTGATCGGCGGGTTGGACCAGGACCGACGAGGACGAGGTCACCTGCGTGACCACCACCCTCGTGCCCGCCGCGACGGGCTCGGCTGCACGGGCCGACAGCTTCTTGATCTGGCCGGCGTACGTGAGCGAGATCTCGCCGAGCCCGTCGTCGGGGATGCGGGTGATGACCACACCGACCGTGCCGACGTAGTCCGCGCTGCGCACGGTCCGGTCGGTGGGCATGTTGATCAACGATCGGGTCATGACCAGCGCGAGCGCGCCGACCGCCACGCCGCTGACCAGGCCACCGAGCGCACCGCCCGCCGCACCCACGGTCGTCCCGGCCATGATCAGCGCCGCTCCGAACCCGAAGGCGGCGAGGAACGACCCGATCACCGGCGTGGAGAAGACGCCGCCCCCCACGTCGGGGTCGAAGGCGTCGAAGACGCCCTCGAGGATGTCGCCGAGGACCAGGCTGGCAACCACGATGGCCAACCCGACCGCGCCGATGACGATGAAACCCGTCATGCCCGCGTTCCTTCCGGTTGCGTCGCGAGTATAGGCTCGGCCCACCGTGCCCGTGCCTTCCGGTGTGTCCGTCACCTCCGAGGTCGGTCCCCTGCGCGAGGTCGTGGTGCACCGGCCAGGCCTCGAGCTGCGTCGCCTGACCCCGGCGAACAAGCAGTCCCTGCTGTTCGACGAGCTCGTCTGGGTCAGCGCAGCCCAGGCCGAGCACGACGGTTTCGCCGACCTGCTGCGGTCCGAGGGCGTCACCGTGCGGCTGTTCGCCGACCTGCTCGAGGAGGTGCTGGGCTCGGAGGACGTCCGCACCGGCCTGATCGCCGGGGTCGCGACGCCCGACACCTGCGGTGTCGAGCTCGTGGGGCGGGTCGGCGAGCACCTCGCGTCGCTGACGCCCGCGGCCCTGGTCACCGCCCTCGTCGGCGGCGTGACGGTCGCCGAGGTGCCCGGCGCACAGGACGGGTTCGTGGGCGGCGTGCTCGGCCCGGGGGCATTCCTCGTGCCGCCGCTGCCCAACACCGTGTTCACCCGCGATCCGTCAGCGTGGATCGGCGCCGGCCTCGTCCTGGGCCCGATGCACCACCGGGCCCGACAGTCGGAGCGGCGCCTGTGGCAGACCGTCTACGCGCACCATCCCCGCTTCTCGCATGCCCGGCGCAGCTGGTTCGGCGGGGAGGCCGTCACGGGGGGCGCGACCATCGAGGGTGGCGACATCCTGGTCCTGTCCGAGGACTGCGTGGCCGTCGGGCTGTCCGAGCGGTCGACCCCGGTGGCTGCGGAGAACCTCGCGGCACGTCTCTTCGAGGCGGGCGCCGCCCGTTGGGTCCTGGCCGTCGACCTGCCCAAGAGCCGGGGGACGATGCACCTCGACACCGTGCTCACCGTCGTCGACACCGACGCGGTGGTCCTGTGGCCTCCGGCCCGGTCCCGTCTGCCGGCGTATCGCATCAGCCCCGGGTCACCGCGCATGCGGGTGGCGCCGGTCACCGACCTGGTCGCCGCCCTGGCCGACGGTCTCGGCGTGGCGCGCCTGCGGGTGGTGACCACCGGCGAGGATGAGGTCGCCGCCGACCGCGAGCAGTGGGACGACGGCAACAACACCCTTGCCCTGCGCCCGGGGGTGGTGGTCGCCTACGAGCGCAACGTCGACACCAACCGGCGCCTGCGTGAGGCCGGCATCGATGTCCGCGAGATCACCAGTCACGAGCTGCCGCGCGGGCGCGGAGGCCCGCGGTGCATGACCTGCCCGCTGTGGCGGGACCCGGTGGTCTAGTGCGCGGCGAACGGTGATTGGTGGTGGCGCGTCGGGGAGGTCTAAGATCCGCGACCATGAATATTCCTCCAGGCAAATACGAGTTCGGTCCCGACCAAGCCCTCTTGCAGGTCCATACCTTCCGCGAGGGGATGGCCCGCAAGGTGGGCCACGACCTGATCATGCAAGCCGGAACGTGGCACGCCATCGTCGAGGTCGACGAGGACGTCACCAAGTCGACCGTGACCGCGTCGGTCGACGTGCCCTCGATCACCGCAGTTCAGGGGACGGGCGGGGTGAAGCCGTTGTCCGACGGCGACCGCGCCGACATCAAGAAGAACATGGTGAAGTCGCTGAACGCGAGCAAGCACCCCGAGATCACGTTTCGCTCGACCAGCGTGGAGAACGGCGGTGGCGACAGCCTGACGGTGCATGGCGATCTCACCATCGCGGGGACCACGCGCCCCGCCACCCTGGACGTGTCGCTGACCGACGGGGCGGCCAAGGTGACGACGACCATCGTGCAGAGCCAATGGGGCATCAAGCCCTACAGCGGGCTGATGGGAGCGCTCAAGGTGCGCGACGCCGTCGACTTCCACGTGGAGGGCACCGTCCCACCTCCTGACTGACGTGCGGGGGGCGTGCACGTGCGCGCCCTCCGCCTGCGTCAGTCCGTCCCGTGCGCGGCCACCTGTTCGTACCGCTCGAGGTACTCATCGAGCATCCGTGCGCTGTGGGTGAGCGTGTCCGCCCAAGCGACGAGGACCTGCTCACCGGTCGCCGTGAGCGAGTAGCTGCGCTTCGACGGGCCGGCTTCGGAGTGCTCCCAGGTCGATCGGACCAGGCCTTCGCGCTCCAGCACGCGGAGCGTGCGGTACACCACGCCGCGGTCGCTGCGGCTGCCGATGGCGTCCAGCTGCTCGATCAGCGCGTACCCGTGTGAGGGCTGCTCGCGCAGGAACAGCAGGAGGCACGCCTGCAGGAAGTTCTTGGGCTGCGCGGAGTCCGACCCCCCCGGGGCCGCCAGCGTGCGTTGCGTGCGCGCCTGCGATTCCTCGCTCGTCCTCGTCACCATTGTCCTCGCGCGCTCGACCTTGACGGCCATGCATGCACAGATCGTGTGCCGCGTCAATGCCCGCGCCCGGACGATGCGGCGGCGACGGCGGCTTGTCCGAGGCTGATGCCGCCGTCGTTGGGGGGCACCTGGCGGTGGCGCAGGACCGTGAAGCCCCGTTGCTCGAGCAGGTCCACGGCGGTGCCGAGCAGGCGGAGGTTCTGCCAGACACCTCCGGACAGCGCGACGGTCGACAGGCCGGTGCGGTCGCGCAGCACGACACAGGTCTCGACGACCGCGGCGGCGAGGCTGTTGTGGAAACGGGCGGCCAGCACACCGACATCCGTGCCCCGGCGCTGGTCCTCGACGACCGCGGCAACCAGCTCGTCGCCGCGCAGTCGCAGCGGTGCGCCATCCTCGAGGCGCATGGGGTAGGTGCCCGCCTCCTGCGGGTCGGCCCGCTGCTCGAGCTCGATCGCCGCCTGCCCCTCGTAGCGCACATGGTCGCGGATGCCGACCAGTGCCGCGACGGCGTCGAAGAGGCGGCCGGCGCTCGAGGTGGCAGGCGCCGACACGCCCGAGCGGCCCACCGCGAGGATCGTGTCCCACCGCGCCTCGTTGCGCCGGGCGACATCGTGGGCTTCGTCCGCCAGGCCGGCGGCGTCGAGGTGGGCCGCCGCCATGCGCCACGGCTCGGCGATGGCCCGTGCGCCACCCGGCATGGGCACGGGGGCCAGGTGCGCGGCACGGTCGAAGCCCGTGAGGTCGCAGACCAGGAACTCCCCACCCCACAGTGTGCCGTCGGTGCCGAAGCCGAGCCCGTCGAACGCCACCCCGATGACGCGACCAGCATGGCCGTTGTCGGCCAGGCACGAAGCGATGTGCGCATGGTGGTGCTGCACCCCGAGCAGCTCGACCGCCTCCAGCTCCGCTGCGTACTTCGTCGAGAGGTACTCCGGATGCAGGTCGTGGGCGACCAGCTGCGGCACGATGTCGAAGAGCCTGCCGAAGTGCGCGATGCCCTCGGTGAACGACCGCAGGGTCTCGTAGTTCTCCAGGTCGCCGATGTGGTGGGAGACGAAGGCGCGCCGGCCGTGGGCGAGGCAGAAGGTGTTCTTGAGCTCTGCGCCGCAGCCGAGGATCGCGCGGCTCGTGGAGTGGGGCAGCCGCAGCGGCTGGGGCGCGTACCCGCGGGACCGTCTGACGGGCAGCTCCTGACCGCGGAAGGCCCGGGTGACCGAGTCGTCGGTGCGGATGTGGATGGGCCGATCGTGGATGAGGAACGCGTCGGCGATGGAGGCAAGCCGCTCGCGGGCGTCCTGGTCGTGGTAGGCAATCGGTTCGTCCGAGACGTTGCCGCTGGTCAGGACGAGCGGCGCACCGAGCTGGTCCGCGAGCAGGTGGTGCAGGGGCGTGTAGGGCAGCATCACCGCGAGGTGGCCGTTGCCCGGCGCCACACCGGTCGCCACCGGCGCCGTCGGAAGGCGACGCAGGAGCACGGCCGGGCGACGGGGGCCGGTCAGCAGCGCCGCCTCCACGGAGTCGACCGCGCACAGGGTCCGCGCAGCGTCGAGGTCGCGAGCCATCACCGCGAAGGGCTTGTCCTCGCGATGCTTGCGGTGGCGCAGCGCCTCGACGGCAGCCTCGTCGCCTGCCATCACCGCGAGGTGGTAGCCGCCGAGGCCCTTGATCGCCACCACCCGGCCGGCATGGAGCAGGGCCACGGTGGCCGCGAGTGGATCGCCCGCCACGGCTGCGTGCTCGGCGTCCGTCAGCGACAGCGTCGGTCCGCAGGCCGGGCAGCACACGGGCTGGGCATGGAATCGGCGGTCGCGGGGGTCGTGGTACTCGGCGGCGCACGCGGCGCACATCGCGAAGCCGGCCATGGTCGTGTTCGGCCGGTCGTAGGGCACGTCGGTCACGATGGTGAAGCGGGGGCCGCAGTTCGTGCAGTTGGTGAAGGGGTAGGCGTACCGGCGGTCGGCCGGATCGGCGATCTCGGCCAGGCAGTCCCCACAGGTGGCCATGTCCGCCGAGATGAGGGTCTCGCGGCGCCCGCCCGGCGGGCTGTCGACGATGACGAACCGCTGCCCCCCGACCGGGGGGAGGCGCTCGCGACGCACGCCCTCGACCACGGCCAGGGGAGGGGCCTCGCCTTCGAGAGCCGTGACGAACCGCTCCAGCGCGGGGGCCGGCCCCTCGGCCTCGATGAAGACGCCACCGGCGTCGTTGCCGACGAAGCCCGTCAGCCCGCATCGCGAGGCGAGCGCGTGGACGAACGGCCGGAAGCCCACGCCCTGGACGACGCCGTCGACCCGGATACGGTGGCGCACCCGTCCGGAGGCGTCGCCGGCCCGGGAATCAGCCGGGGAATCAGCCGGGGAATCAGCCATGTGCTCGCCATGATACGGAGCGACCCGGTACGGTATGCGGATGCGCATTGCATTCGTCGGTAAGGGCGGCGCCGGCAAGTCGGCGATCGCCGGCACGTTCGCCCGCCTCCTCGCGCAGCGCGGGGAGCCCGTGCTGGTGCTGGACTCGGACCCGCTGCCGGGTCTTGCCTACTCGCTGGGCATGGACAGCACCGATGCGGGCATCCCTGACGAGGCGGTGATGGAGAACCCCGAGGAGGGTGGCCCCCGCTACATCCT
The DNA here is from genome assembly GCA_040905805.1 of Egibacteraceae bacterium. Taxonomy (NCBI): domain Bacteria; kingdom Bacillati; phylum Actinomycetota; class Nitriliruptoria; order Egibacterales; family Egibacteraceae; species Egibacteraceae bacterium. Next base: position 106,089 of record JBBDQS010000048.1, read on the forward strand.
GCGGGAGGGGCTGACCGCCGCGGACGCGGTCGAGCAGTACGCCGCCGAGGGTCCGGACGGGGTCCGGGTCCTGCAGTTCGGCAAGATCCACGACGCCGGCCGCGGGCTCATGCGCTCGCAGTTCGCCTACCGCCAGATCACCGGGCAGCTGCCCGACGACAAGTGGAGCATCGTCGGCGATCTCCCCGGCGGGACGCGCCAGCCGTTCCTCGGCTGGGGCCGTTACGCCACCACGGTGCTGGTGGTCGTCGAGCCGATGGCCAAGTCCTTGCTCTCGGCGCGGCGCCTCGCGCGCCTGCAGCTCATCGACGACCCACCGCGCGTCGTCGCCCTGGCCAACAAGGTCCGCGACGAGGGGGATGTCGAAATGGTGGCGGAGCGCACCGGTTTGGAGGTCATCGGGGCGGTCCCCCTGGACGACGCGATGGCGGAGGCCGACCGGCGAGGCCGGCCGGTCGTCGAGGACGCCCGGGACTCACCGGTGGTCAAGGCGATAGACTCGCTCGTGGAACGGCTTCGTGCCGAGGAGGAAACCGCATGAAGGTCGCAGTGGTCGGCAAAGGTGGGTCGGGCAAGACGACGACGTCGGCGGTGCTGGCCCGCACGATGGGCCGCCAAGGGCGGGCGGTGGTCGCACTGGACTGCGATAGCAACCCCAACCTCGGCATCTCGCTCGGCGTCGGCGATACCGAGACCGAGCGCTTGGACTCCATGCGCCAGGCCCTGGCCGAAGGCGAGGAGGAGCACGCGCCGGGCTGGGCGGAGCTGATGGACCGCTTCGGCTCCGACGCTCCCGACAACGTGCGCCTGGCGGTGGTCTCGCGCATCGAGAACCCGGAACCGGGCTGCCTATGATGCGGACTCTCGCCTGAGCAGTTGCTCGGGTCCGGGGAGTTCGGAGCATCGGTCGTCATCGCGGACTGCGAGGCGGGCATCGGCACGCTCACCCGCCTCGAGGAGAACGCGGTCGACGCGGTCGTGATCGTCGTCGAAGCCAACGCGAAGTCCCTCGAGGTCGGGACGCGAGCCGCCGGCCTGGCGGGTCAGCGGGCGAGCACGAGGACGGTGGTCCTGGCCAACCGCGTCCGCAACGACGAGGACATCGCGCGGGTCCGAGCCGCCTTCCCCGGCGTGGAGGTCGTGCCGATCCCCGACGACCCGGTCATCGTCGAGGCCGATCGCAAGGGCATTGCGCCGCTCGATCTGGACCCCGACGCGCCGGCGGTCGCAGCGCTCGTCGCGCTCGCCGGGGACCTGCTGCCCGCGGCGTGACGTTCGCGCGCCGCGCCGCGGGGTCCTAGCCGGTCACCCGGCACAGCGGTGAATCGCCTCCGCTGGCGCTCCGGCGATTCACGTCTCAGGCGGGGATCGGGTCGCAGCACCCGCAGGTGCACGCCTCGCCCGCTTCGCTGGGGCCGGCGCCGGCCTCGGTGCCGCACCCGCACGCTCCGGTCGGTACGGTCTCGCGTGCCGGCTGCACGCGCGCCGGCTCCTCGGCACTCGTGCCGCAGCCGCAGCCGCAGGCGGTCTGGTCGGTCTGGGTCGGTGCGGCGACGTCCACGGTGGCGCCGCAGCCGCACTGGCAGGGGGTCTGGTCGGTCATCGGTGGTCTCCTTTGTCGGTGTCACGGTCGTGGTCGGTCGGTCGGTCGGTGATCGAGACGAGCTCGTCGGCACAACCCCAGCCGGCGCGCTCGTCAGCGGCGGGGAGCTCATCCACCATGCGCGTGATGTCATCGCGCAGGCTGGCCAGACCGGCCATCTCCTCCTCGATCTCGGTGAGGCGTGCTGCGAGCAGCTCGCGGGTGTGCCCACAGGGGCACTGGCCCCGCTCGCGGATGGACAGCAGCTCGCTGATCTCGTCGAGCCGCAGTCCGAAGCGCTGCGACCGCTTGATGAACCGCACGCGCTCCTCGGCGGCCTCGTCGTACAGGCGGTAGCCGCCTTGACTGCGCCTCGGTTCGGGCAGGAGCCCGATGCGCTCGTAGTAGCGCAGCGCGGACGCCGTGCTGCCGACGCGTTCAGCTAGCTTGGAGACGGTGAGGTCGTTCATGGAGCCCACGATACGCCTTGAACGTGGGTTCAAGGTCAACCCCGGAAGCAAAAAAGTCCCGGAAGCAGGCTGTCGCAAAATGCTGGTACCGCACGGGTCGAACCGCAAGATGCAAACATCCCCTGGCGATCCGGCACAACATGTGGGGTGAGCGCCCATCCCGCTTGGTCATTTTGCGACAGCCTGGAAGCAAAAAAGTTGGCTCCTGTGAACGGCCCGCTGTTCACGCGGGTTCCACGCGGTCGCGCAGGCGATCCGAGCCCCTACTTCTTGGGGTGGGTGGGCCCAGCGGCGTCTCCGTAGACGGCGCCGCACCTGGCCGACTCCCGAATGCGCCGAGGTCGGCGACGACGGCCCAGGGTGGTGGAAGGCGTGCGCGCAGGCGCTGCGCACGGCCCGTTCAGGCCCTGACCACCAAGGCCCGCTGCCGGTGGCCGGCCGCGTCGCCGGGCCAGTGCGCCACCTGGGAGGTGGTCGCGTCGCCAGGCCACTTCCCCGGGCGAGTGGCCGGGCCAGTGCACCGCTTTGAAGGTGGTCGCGTGGCCAGGCCCACTTCCCCGGGCGAGTGGCCGGGCCAGTGCACCAATCTGGAGGTGGTCGCGTGGCCAGGCCACTTCCCCGGCGATAGTGGTGGTCCTCGCGGAGGCGGCATGGCAGGCTACCCCAGCATCGCGCCGTGTCGGCGAAGGTCGCGGGTTTCCGCGACCGGGCTACAAGGGCACGGCGAGACGCTCGGTGAACCCACGGATCGTTGAGAAGACCCAAAAGTTGGCTCCTGTGAACGACCGTGGGTGGGTTTGGCCCCGCTGGCCAGTGTGACGCCGCCTGTGGCCTGCGTGTCCGGCTGTGCGCAAGCGCTGGCTTGGGAGGCCGCAGTACTTCCAGGGCGCAAGCAGCTGGTCGGCGCCGTCCTGGGTGTGGAGTGGACACTTTTCTGGTTGAGCACCCGGATATATCAGGATGTATCGGTGTCTCGAACCCGATAAGTGTCCACTCGATCACCTGGTCGGGCGGGCGCAGCGCTGCGCGGGACGCACACTGCGGGCCGGGCACGCCGCCCGCCCCTGCCGGTGGCCGGCAGCAGCCCGGCTGTACGCAGCAGCCCGGCTGTACGCAGCGGCGCAACCACACCCCGATGGTGGGGGTCAGCCGCCGGCGTGTGCCACGACCACGACAGGGTCGGGTTAGCCGACCGGTGCGACGTCGGCGGGCTCCTCGGCGATGAAGTCGATCACGCGGTCGAGCGCGATCCGCACGGCGTCGGGCGGGTTCGTCGTGACCGCCGATCCGTCGCGGTCGGCGTCGGTCACGCCGGAGTCCATCGGGATGACCCCCGCCAACGGGACGCGGTACTCCGCGGCGATCTCGGCGAAGAACTCCGCGTCGTCGGGCAGGCGGGCCTTGTTGCCGACGCCGTAGACCCTGGGGATGCCGAGCTCCTCGGCCAGCGCGATCGTGCGGGCCGCCGTGATGACCGACTTGCGGCTGGGCTCCATGATCACGAGCAGCACGTCGGCGTAGGCGAGGGTGCCACCGGATCGGCTGAGGTGCTCCAGGCCGGCCTCCATGTCCACGAGGGTCACGTCGGCCTGCTCGGCGAGGACCTCGCCGAGGAAGTTGCGCACCGACGCGTGCCCCGAGCAGGTGCAGCCCGCGCCCGCCTCCACCACCCGGATCGCCGAGAGCAGGATCGGACCCGCCGGTGTCTCGCGGCCGTACTTGTCGATGACCTCCTGGGAGGTCATGTCGCCGTCGGTGCCGACGATGAGCCCGCGGGGCAGGACCGGCACCGCCTCCATGTCGTCCCAGCTGAGGCCGAGCGACATGCCGAGGTTCGGGTTCGAGTCCGTGTCGATCGCGATGACGCGATCTCCGCGCGCGGCGTACGCCTGCGCGATGAGTGCGGAGGAGGTGGTCTTGCCCACGCCACCCTTGCCGACGATTCCGAGTTTCATAGGTTTCTCCTCGCCACCGGTGTACGACGCCCGACCCCTCGACGGTACCACGAGCATGCCCGATGGTGCCGGGCTGAGCCCCTACACAGTGGCGGCGATGTGTGCCATCATTGGGGAGTAGTCCGAGCCGAACGTGTCCCGGCAGCGAACCGGCCCGGGGAGAGCTTCGAGGAAGGGGTGACCGGCGTGGTCCTGTGGTGGATCGCCAACGCGACCGCCCTGCTGGTCGTCATCCCCTTGGTGGTGCTCCTCGCCAACCGGGTCATCGCCCAGGCGCTTGAGGTCCGCCAGTACGCCGACGAGATCCTGGAGCACGGCGTCCGCCTCACCGGCACCCTGGATCCCCTGCCTGCCCTTGCCGACACGCGCACCGCGGTGGCGGAGGCCGGGGAACACGCCGGCCGGTACGTGACGGCGCTGCACCGCTTGATCTGACCGGCACCCACCCGACAGGAGACGCAGCAGATGTCCGCAGCGGCGATCGTCACGCTGATCCTCGCGGGTCTGCTCGTGGGTGCGCTGGCCTTCTACCTGACGTGGGTCGTCATGATCGTCAACCACGTCAACGACACGCTCGGCAAGGTGACGTTCGGGGTCCGGTCCATCGCCCATCGCACGGGTCCGGTCGGCCCGGCGCTCACCGACGTCAACGGCAACCTCACGGCGGTCGCAGAGGCCCTCGAGGGCGTCGCCGACGCCGTCACCGCCGATACGTGAGCCACCGTGACCGAGTGACACCACGACACAAGGGAGCACCATGAGCGTCGAGCTCGCCTGCGCCGATGTCGGCGTCGCCTGCAGGGCGGTGCACCGGGCAGCCAGCAAGGATGAGCTGCTTGCCAAGGTGGCGGCCCATGCCCGCGATCGGCACGGGGTCGTCCTGACCCGGACGCTGATCGACTACGCCGCCGCAGAAGCCCGCACGACCGCGGGAGGGTGAGCCGTTGGCCCCCCCTGTGACCTTCGCCGTCACCACGCGGTCGCGCCTGCGCGGCTTCCACCGGTTCCCGCAGATGTTCTACCACTCGCGCAAGATCCGCCGGCAGCTGGAGGAGACGCCGGGATGCGTGCGGTTCGCCAGCATCATCGCCGGTCCGCGCGAGTTCTGGACCATCACCGCGTGGGAGACCCGGGACAAGATGCTCGACTTCATGCGGTCGGGGGCCCACGAGGACATCATGTGGCTCTTCGGCAAGTGGCTGGAGTCCTTCTGGCTGATGCGGTGGCGGCCGACGGAGGAGGAGGTGGGCACGTGGAACGACGCCACGCTCGGTCCACGCGACGACGGTCGACGCAAGTCGCGTCCGCGCACGCCGCAGGAGCAGGCCGCGCTCGAGGCCGCGCTGGAGGCGCTGCCGGTGCTGAAGGCCTCGGCCGGCCCTGACGGCAACCCGACGTACGACTCGTCCCCGGCGGCTCGCCGCCACCGCCGCGCGGTGAGCGGTGCGGGCTCGATCGTGCTGCGCATCGAGGCGCGACCGGGGCAGACGTTCCGGGCGTGGCGGGAGATGCGGCGGGTCGGGCGGCGGCTGCAGGCCGACGAGGCCGTGCTGCGCAGCGTCACGGGCTTCTCCGGGCTGAACGACCACTACGCGCTGGCCGTGCTGCGCGACGAGGAAGCCTGCTCGCGGTTCCTGGCGGACGTGAAGCAACGCCAGATGCACGAGCGGTGGGGCGAGGCCTGCTGGATGATGCGCTGGAAGCCCGAGAACGAGTTCGGGCACTGGGACACGTTGCGGTTGCGACGCGAACCGCTGGGCACCGGCGGGTCCGCCATCCCCGTGCCGGAGGCTGCGGCGCGCGCGGCGGTCGTGCCCGGGGAGGGCGACGCGTAGCGGCACCGAGGCGCTAGTCGGCCTCGAGCCGCTTCAGGCGGTCCACGCCGATGCTGCCGTGCCCGCTGGGCGTCTTGATCACCAACCCGCCCTGGTCATCGATGTCCGCGGCGGTCCCGACCGCGTCGCCGGCAGGCATGAGCAGCGCCCGAACCCGCGTGCCGAGGGTGCCGCACCGGGCCTTGTAGCCCTCCAGCAGTGCCGGCACGCCGGCCTCGTACCACTCGTCCAGTCGACCGAGGATGGCCTCCAGCACCGCCAGGCGTGGCGGGGCGGCGCCCTGCATCTCCATCGCCAGGCTGGTCACCTGTGGGCGCAGGCCGTCGGGAAAGTCGTCGGGCTCCAAGCCGACGTTCAGGCGCACCGTCAGCACCGCCGTGTCGATCATCCCCGGACCGAGTTGGGCGTCGACCCGGACTCCACCCACCCCACGCCCACCGACCAACAGGTCGTTCGGCCACTTCAGCGCGACGTCCATGCCCGTCGCCGCCTCGACCCCCTCGGCGGCGGCCAGGGATGCCAGCAACCACAGCAGGCCCTCGCCGGCAGGGGGGAGCGCCGGACGCAGGACCAGGGCGAAGGCCAGCGACCGACCCGCCACCGAGACCCAGGTCACCCCGCGCCGGCCCCGCGCGGAGAGCTCGACGTCCATGACCACCAGGGCGCCCTCGGGCGCGTCCTGCTTCCGCGCCCACCCGAGGGCGAGCGATTCCGCGGAGACGCCGACCCCGAAGTACTGGACCGGGTGACCGAAGGTGCGGTCGGAGCCGAGCGCGGCCACGATGCGCTCGGCGGAGAGGTCGCCGCCTGCGGGCTCTTCCACCACTATCCCGGGCGTGGGATCAGCCGATCGACCTTCCAGCGACCGTCCTCGGGAGTCATGATCACCGAGCCCGCCGGTATGGACGGTCGCTGGTTGCCGATCGCCACGTCCATCTCGAGCAGGTAGGTCACCCGCACCTGGCGCGTGGTGGACTCGGGCTCCGGCTTGGCCTCGTAGGTCATGCGGCTGATCTCCACGGCGCGCAGATCACGACGCAGCCCCTCCAAGAGCTCCTGGTAGTAGGTGTCCAGGTCCTCCTCGGAGGCGGTCCCCTGCCGGAGGGCGCTCATCAGGTCGAAGGCCATGCCCCGGTCGACGGCGCGGTTGAGCACGTAGGCCCGGGCCTGCTCCGAGAAGTGCTCCCACACCTCGTGGTGGTCGCCCTTGTCGATAGACGTCAGGAAGCGCTCCGCCGCCGCCTGTGCCTCCGCCAGCTCGTCCTTGGTGATGGCCTGGCCGTTGTCGGTCATCGGGCGCCCTTGTCGTGTCGACGGGTCATGGCCGTTCGTATCCGAGGGATTCCAGGGTGTCGCGCACCCGCATGCGCTGGGGGGCCAGCAGCTCGTTGGCGATGGCGTACTCCATGATCTCGCCCGCGGCCTCGCGCGCCTCGTCGGATGGCAGGAACCCGTGCGCGAACATGCGGGCCTGGAGCGCCGCGACCAGCAGGTCGTCGGGCAGCTCCATCAGGACGTCGAGCCAGGTCGCGGTGATCCGCAGCGCCTGCTCCCGTTCGAGGTTCAGCACCGCGACCTCCAGCTCGGTGAGCCGCTCGTCGCGTTGCTTCTCCGGCAGCATGAGGAGGTCGAGCATGCGCCGGCGGAGCAGGCCGAGGCGCTCGGGCTCCTCGATGTCGCCGAGCAGCGCCACGAAGTGCTCGGCCCTGGTGGACTGCTCGCCCCGATCCTCGAGTGCCGCCTCGACGAGCTCCAGGTTGCGAAAGGTCTGGTCCCGCTGGGGCTTGTGCATGCGGATGTCGAGCACCTGCAGCGCGTCGTGGTAGGACGCGAGCGCCCGGCGCATGGACGTGATGTCAGCCTGCTGGGCGTGGGCCAGGCCCAGGTTGTTCTTGGCCAGGGCGTACTGGAAGGGGTATCGCTGGCGCGTGAAGACCCCGAGCGACTCCTCGAACGCCGACGCAGCCTGCTGGCTGCGGCCGAGGGCGGTCAGCGAGACACCACGGGCGTGCTGCAGGAGTGCCCACTGGTAGGGCAGCTCCTCGTCGTCGGTCTCCCCGATCGCGTCCTCGTACGTCTGCACCGCGGCCTCGTGGTCGCCACCGGCCGCTTGGGCCTGCCCCAGGTTGTGGCGCGCCATCGCGCCCTGGCGTGGTTCCCCGGCGGCGGCGAAGATCTCCACGGCCTGCCGCAGGTTGCCCACCGCCTGCTCGTGCTGGCCGAGGTCGCTGCGGGCCAGACCGACGTTGTTGAGCGCCGCGGCGAGCTCGCCGGGGACGTGGCCTCCTGCGAGCAGGTCGACCGCCCGGGAGCAGGCGTCGATCGCCGCCTGCGGCTCACCGAGCTCGCGCAACGCCGCCCCCAGCGCGTTCTGCACGCGGGCGTGCTCGACGGGGAAGCGGTGCGGGCCGAAGAGGCTCGCCGCCTGCCGGTAGGACGCCACGGCTCGGGAGAGGTTCATCCGCCGGTCGCCCGAGGGCAGCTCGGCGTAGGCCAGACCGATCGAGTGCCGTAGCGAGGCATGCTCGAGCGGACGGGCGGCGCGCGGCGTGGCCTTCAGTCGGGCTTCGAGCTCTGCGAGCTGCTGCTCAGGCGTCGTCGGGGCCGTCATCTCCATGGGAGGAGAGTACCCGCCGACCGTCAGAGCGCGGTCTTGATGCGCGACGCGAGCGCCGGCCCGATGCCGTCGACCTCGGTCAGCTCCGCGGGATCGGCATCGCGGATCTCCTCGACCGAGGCGAAGCGCTCCAGCAATGCGCTGCGGATCACCGGCCCGACCCCCTTGATGGCGGCCAGGGCCTCCTCGACCGACTCGTCGGTGGTGGTGGTCGACGCCGGTTCGGGAGCCGGCTGCGCGGGTTGCGCTCGAGCGGCCTGTGCGGCCGCCTGCTTCTTCTGGGCCAGCCCGTGCAGCTTGGTCTTGGTGGCGTCGGACGGGGCCCCGCCCGCCACCTCGGGGTTGCGCTCGCGGTACTCGCGGTCCAGGCGCTCCTTGCGCTCGAGGATCTCGCGCAGCGCCTGGTCCCGCAGGTCCTCGGAGGGGATGTGCGGCGGCGGCACCCCCGGCAGGCTCTCACCGGGTGCGGGGGGTCGGCGGCGCTCGTACTCCTCCTCCGGGATGCGCGCCGCGCGAGCCGCGGCGGCGCTGTCCTCGGCGGCGGCCTGCCGCTGGCGCTGCAGATCCTCCATGGCCATGTCGGTGATGGCCCGGCGCTCCTCGGAGGGGGTCGCGCCCCCGCCGAGCGTGGGCGGTGCCGCGAAGGCCCCCTGTTGCTGGGGAGCCGCAGGCGGTGGCGTCCCGCCCAGGAAGCCCCCGCGTTTCGGGGGGGCCGGCTCCGGCTGCGCGGGCGGCCGGGTGGGCGCCGGCGGCGACGCGCTCGGCGCCGAGACGGACCCCGGCGGCGGCGCCGCGGGAGCCATCCTGGACCCACCCAGGCGCTCAGCGGTCTCACGGCGCGCTTCCTCGAGCTGCCGCGCGGCCTCCTGCTCGGGGTCAGAGCCCCCCTTGGGACCCTTGCCCGCGAGCCTGTTCAACGGTTTCCTCATGGCGATCTCCTGCCTTCTCCCTCACCGTCGAGCCTGCCATACGACGGGCCCGGGGTAAACAGGCAAGCGTGGGCGTGCTAGCGTGGCGACGCCGTGGCCCGCATTCTGGATACGATCCCTGACTTCGTAGCGCTCGCTAAGGCGGCGTTCCTCGAGGATCGTGCCACGCGCGGGTACCTGTGGGACGAGCGCTACCGATCGCGCCACCCGGAGGTGTTCGCGGTCTTCTTCGATGGGCACGGCGACGCCGACCAGGTGCCCGCGGTGACCCACAAGCTGACCGACGTGCGCCGGGTGGTCGAGCCGGCGGCGCCGATCGTGACGCGGTTGATCGAGGAGGTCGAGCCCGCGGTCCGCGACACCCTCGGGCTGGCGGGCCTGCCCGAGCCAATGCACGTGTTGATGGTCGGCACGTTCTCCACCAACGCCGCAGTGGTGCGCCTCGATGGTGAGGTGGCGGTCCTGCACTGCCTCGAGTGGTTCGGCGAACCCGACACCCAGCGCGTGCTCGTCGCCCACGAGGACACCCACGCCTGGCACGAGACGCTCCTCGGCCAGGCACCGCCGACCGATCTCGCCTGGACGGCGTTCGCCGAGGGCCTGGCGATCCAGGTCTCACGAGCGGTCGCCCCCGACCGGCCGGAGGCGGACTACTTCTGGTACGGCGTCGCCGGCTTCGAGGAGTGGCTGCCGTGGTGCCGGGAGAACCAGGACCTGGTGCTCCAGCGCTTCGGGAAGGCCCTGGACGAGGACGAGCAGGAGGCGACCGAGATGTTCTTCGGCGCGGGATTCATCGACGACCAGTGGCGGGTGGGCTTCTACGTGGCGGACGCGCTGGTCGCCAGCCTCGACGCGGGTGTCGACGAGCTGGTGCGGTTGAGCGTCGAGGACGGGCGGGAGGCGATCCGCACCGCCCTGGACACGCTGCGGTGAAGAACGTGCTGGTCGCCGGCGTCGGGCAGGTCCTGCGCGGCGACGACGGGTTCGGCGTCGAGGCGGTCCGCCGGCTCGTGCACATGGACCTCGGCGAGACCGTGCGGGTCATCGAGACGGGCACGGGCGGTATCAACCTGGTCATGGCGCTGTACGACCCGACCGACGTGCTGATCGTGCTCGACGCGGTCGACCACGGCCGGCCACCCGGGACGGTGATGGTGATCGAACCCGAGGTCGCGGTGGTCGAGGACATGCCGGACCTGGAGCGCTGGGACTTCCTCTCCGACATGCACTACACGAAGCCGGAGAGCGCGTTCATGCTCGCCAGGGCGCTCGGTGTGCTGCCCGAGCGCTTCCTGCTCGTGGGCTGCCAGCCGCAGGAGACCGACGTCCTCGAGGTGGGGCTCTCCCACGTCGTCAGCGAGGCCGTCGACGTGGCGGTCACCGAGGTCTGCCGCATCCTCGACGAGGTGCGTGCGGAAGTGGCATGACCGGCGAGCAGAGGTAGGGTGCCCCTATGACTGATCCCGGGCAGTGCCCGCAGTGCGGCCGCGTGGCCGAGCCCGACGATCGCCGCACGGCCCAGATCGCCGAGCTGTCGTTCCGGCCGTTCCTGTGCGACCGGCCACCGGCGAGCTTCACCGACCACCCCTTCCCGGTGCGCTGGCTGGAGTCACAGGTCCCGGACCCCGACGAGCTGCAGGGGTTCATGGAGCGGTTCGTGCGCGTGCGCGGACCGTTGCCCGAGGGCAGCGCCATCGCGGAGGCCTTCGGCGAGATCGACCCGATCCACGCGTGGATCGAGAACGAACCGTCGCAGGACGGCATCCGCGTGCTGATCCGCCTGTAGTCCCCACCCGCACCCAGAGGAGGCGCCATGGTTGCTACCGGGCTCCACATCCCGTCGGTCGAGGAAGCAGCCAACATGCTGCGGCGGGGCGGGTATCTCGCCGACGCCGCGACCGCCACGACCGTCTACCTCGCCGCTCGCCTGCGCAAGCCGTTGCTCCTCGAGGGTCCGGCCGGCACCGGCAAGACCGAGCTGGCGCTGGCGCTGGCGCAGGCCACCGGTGCCCGGCTGATACGCCTGCAGTGCTACGAGGGTCTCGACGAGACCAAGGTGCTGTACGAGTGGAACTACCGCAAGCAGCTCCTCGGCCTGCAGGCCGCGACGGCCAACGGCGAGGACGGCGGGAGCCCGTTGGACGACGTCTTCAGCGAGCCGTTCCTGTTGTCGCGTCCGGTGCTCGATGCGATCCGTTCGTCGGAGCCGGTCGTGCTCCTGATCGACGAGGTCGACCGCATCGAGATGGAGACGGAGGCGCTGCTGCTGGAGGTGCTGTCGGACTTCCAGGTCACCATCCCCGAGCTTGGGCTGATCACCGCCCACAGCCAGCCCCTGACCATCCTGACGTCGAACGCGACCCGGGAGCTGTCCGAGGCGCTCAAGCGCCGGTGCCTGTACCAGTGGATGGACTACCCCACCCCCGACCGCGAGCGTGCCATCGTGCTGTCGCGGGTGCCCGGCATCACCGAGACGCTCGCGCAGCAGGTGGTGCGCACGGTGCAGGCCATCCGCGGCCTGGAGCTGAAGAAGGCCCCGTCCATCGCCGAGACGCTCGACTGGGCGGCGACGCTCGTCGACCTCGGGCTCACCCCGGCGGACCGCGATGCGCTGGAGCGCACCGGCGGCACGCTGCTGAAGCACCGCAGCGACCAGGCGACGGTGCTGCGCGAGCTCGACGAGGGCTCCGGTGGCTGAGACCCGGACAGCCGGGCTGGGCGAGCACGTCGTCGCCTTCGCCCGCGAACTGCGGGCCGCGGGGATCGCGGTGTCGGCCCCCGAGATCAGCGATGCCCTGGTGGCCCTGCCCGCCGTGCCGCTGGAGCACCGGGAGGTGGTCCGCGCCGCGCTCGCCGCCGTGCTCTGCAAGGAGCCGGCGCTGCGGCCGCGCTTCGATCGCATCTTCGACCTCTACTTCCCGATGCGGTCACCGCGGCAGGGCCGTGCCGAGAGCAGGAGACGCGGTGGGGGAGACCCCAGCCAGGAGCTCACGGAGGCCCTGCGATCCGGCGACCGGGAGCGGCTGCGCGAGATGGCCCAGGAGCGGGTCGAGGAGCACGGTGACGAGTCCGACGCGAACCTCAGCGAGGACGCCGCGGTGTTCCGGGCGCTGCGGGGGCTGAACCTCGACGCCATCATGCAGCAGCTCTACGACGACGAGGTCTCGGGCCAGGGGCTCACGGCCCTGGAGCGCCGTGCGATCACGGAGGACATCGGCGACCGCATGGAGGCCTTCCGTGACATGCTCACCGACGAGATCTTCTCGGACATGCTGGGGGTCCTGAGCCCGGAGGAGCTGGCGGGCCGCAACCGCCGTCCCCCACCGGATGAGATCGACTTCCTCTGGGCCAGCCAGTCCGACGTCGAGCGCATGCGCACCGCCCTGGCCCCCTTGGCCCGCAAGCTGACCCAGAGCCTGTCCCACCGTCGCCGCCGCGCCCGCCGGGGCCGGCTCGACATGCGACGGACGATCCGCTCGTCGCTGTCGACGGGCGGCGTGCTCGTCGAGCCGCGGTTCCGCCGTCCGATCGCCGGCAAGCCGGAGATCGTGCTGCTGTGCGACATCTCCGGGTCCATGCGGGCGTTCGCGAAGTTCACGCTTGAGCTGACCTACGGGCTCGCCACGCAGTTCCAGCGGGTGCGCACGTTCGTCTTCGTCGATGCCGTGGACGAGGTCACGTCCATGCTCCAGACGGCGGGCTCCTTCCCGGCCGCGCTCGCCCGGGTCGAAGCCGAGGCCGAGGTGGTCACCACGGACGGCCAGTCCTGGTACGGCAACTGCATGGAGCAGTTCTGGCAGCGCGTCGGCCGGGAGATCGCTCCGCGCACGACGGTCCTGGTCGTGGGCGACGCCCGCGGGAACTTCCGCAGCACCGGCGTGGAGTACCTGCAGCGCGTCGCCGACCGCGCCCGCAGCCTGTACTGGCTCAACCCCGAGCCGCGCGCCCACTGGGACACGGGAGACTCGGTCATGAGCCAGTTCGCGCCGGCATGCGACGAGGTGGTGGAGGTCCGCACGCTCGCCCAGCTCGAGGCCTTCGTCGCGAGGGCGCTGTGAGTGAGCTGCGCGTGGTCGTCACCTTCCCCGAGGGTGACTACGACGTCGAGGAGCAGACGACGATCCTGAACGAGCTGCAGAAGGTGCTGAAGGACCAGATGGGCCTGCAGCAGCGCCTGAGCCGCCTGCCGCAGCTGTCGCTGCCGAGCGGGCCCAAGAAGGTCGAGCCGCGCCTGACGCCGACCCCGCAGCAGACCGAGGAGGTGGCCCTGCGGGTGTTCCTCCTCGAGTTCCCCGACGCGGCGGCCTGCGCCAGTGCCCTGCGCGCGGTCGGCGGCTGGTACATGCGCCACCCCGGCCTGTCGCTGAGCTTCAAGGCCGACGGGCCCGCCGGGGGGGTCAACCTGCGACTGAAGAACTTCTCCATGGTCGCCTTCGCGCGCGCCGTGTCGCAGATCACCGAGCTCATGGAGGAGCCCGACCCCCAAGACAGCTAGTGGCCCGGCCGCCTCAGCAGATGCGGGGGAGGGGGTCGCCGACCAGGACGTCGACGATGCGGGTCCCGCCGAAGGTGGTCTTCAGCAGCACCAGGCCGGGGGGATCGTCGCTGATCGAACCGATCACCGCAGCGCCCTTGCCGAGGGGGTGGGCGTGCAGGGCCTCCAGGGCGGCGTCCGCCTCGGCGCCGTCGATGACGAGGACCATGCGACCCTCGCAGGCGACGTAGAGCGCGTCGATGCCGAGGATCTCCGTGGCGCCGAAGACGTCGGGGCGCATCGGGACCTTGCCTTCGTCGAGCACCGCGGCTATCTGCGAGGCCTGCGCGATCTCGTTCAGGACCGTCGCCACGCCCCCGCGCGTGGCGTCGCGCATGCAGCGCACGCCGGTGGTGGCGTCGAGCAGCCGGTCGATCAGCTCGTGCAGGGGGGCGGTGTCGGAGACGACGTCGGACTCGATCTCCAGCTCCCCGCGGGCGAGCATGACCGTCACGCCGTGCTCGCCGATGGGTCCGGACACGATGATCGTGTCGCCCGGCTGGGCGCTCGCGGCCGACAGGTTCAGGTCCCGCTCGAGCAAGCCGATGCCGGAGGTGTTGATGTAGCAGCCGTCGCCCTTGCCGCGGGGGACGACCTTGGTGTCCCCGGTGACGATCTGCACACCCGCCGCGGCCGCGGCGGTCGCCATGGTCTCCACGATCCGCCGCAGGTCCGCGATCGGGAAGCCCTCCTCCAGGATGAACCCGGCGGACAGGCTGAGCGGGCGGGCGCCGGAGACCGCGAGGTCGTTGACCGTTCCGTTGACCGCCAGGTCGCCGATGTTGCCGCCCGGGAAGAACAGCGGCGAGACCACGAAGGAGTCCGTGGTGAACGCCAGCCGGGTGCCGCCCACGTCCAGCATCGCCTGGTCTTCCATGCGCTCCAGGGTCGGGTTGCGGAAGCTCTCCAGGAACAGCGCGTCGATCAGGGTCTGGGTGGCTTTGCCGCCCGCCCCGTGCGACATGGTGATGCGCTCCTCCTTGATCCGCGCCTTGCGGGCCCGTGCGCGCTCGATCTTCTGGTGCACCTGCTCCTCGCGGGAGAGGTGCGCCTCACCGGGGGCGTGCGGCGCGAGCTCGTGGAACTCCTCGTGCTCGCGCAGGGCCTCCTCGGCCCAGTCCGCGGAACGCGCCCCGTCGTCGTCGGGGGGGACGCCGGGAGCGGCGGCTTGGTCGGTCATGTCCCGGTCGCCTCCCGGACGCGCTCGCGGGTGAACCGTCCGAAGTTGTAGTAGGCCGCGCAGGCGCCCTCGCTGGACACCATGCAGGTGCCGATCGGGGTCTCGGGGGTGCAGGCCGTGCCGAACACCTTGCACTCCCACGGCTTGAGCACGCCCTTCAGGACCTCGCCGCACTGGCAGGCCTTGGGGTCGGCCACGCGCACGCCCGGGACGTCGAAGACGCGTTCGGCGTCGAAGGCGGCGTACTCCTCGCGGACCTGCATCGCCGACTGGGAGATGAAGCCCAGGCCGCGCCACTCGAAGTAGGGCCGCAGCTCCATCGTCTGGCCGATGACCTTCAGCGCCGCGCGGTTGCCGTCCCACGGGACGACGCGGCTGTATTGGTTCTCGACCTCTGAGCGCCCTTCCTGCAGCTGCTTGAGGATCATGTAGACGCCCTGGAGGATGTCCAGCGGCTCGAAGCCCGAGGTCACGATGGGCTTGCCGTAGTCCCGGGCGATGAACTCGTAGGGCCGGCAGCCGATCACCGTGGAGACGTGCCCCGGCCCGATGAAGCCGTCCAGGCGCAGGTCCGGCGAGTCCAGGATCGCTTTGATCGCCGGGATGATCGTGACGTGGTTGCAGAAGATCGAGAAGTTCTCGAGGCCCTCGGCGGCCGCACGCAGCACCGTCGCCGCGGTGGACGGGGCGGTCGTCTCGAAGCCGATCGCCATGAACACGACCCGCTTGTCGGGGTTGTTGCGGGCGATCTTCAGCGCGTCCAGCGGCGAGTAGACCATGCGGATGTCCGCGCCGGCGGCGTTGGAGTCGAAGAACGATCCCCGGCCCCCGGGCACGCGCATCATGTCGCCGAAGGACGTCATGATGACGTCGTCGGACTCGGCGATCGCGATCGCGTCGTCGACGCGTCCCATGGGGATGACGCACACCGGACAGCCGGGTCCGTGGATCAGGGACACGTTCTCCGGGAGGTAGTCCTCGAGGCCGTGGCGGTAGATCGTGTGGGTGTGCCCCCCGCACACCTCCATGAACTTGTACTCGCGGGAGCCCGCAAGCTCGGCGATCTCCTTGGACAGCCGCTTCGCGATGTCCGCGTCGCGGTACTCGTCGACGAACTTCATGGTGTCGCTCCTAGGCCTTCGAGGGCGGTCTGGGTCAGTTCCCACAGGACGTGGTACAGGGTCGTCTGGGCCTCCTGGATGCGGTGCACCGAGGTGGAGGGCACCACGAAGAGGAAATCGATGTTGTCGGCCTCGGCCATCTGTCCGCCGTCGTAGCCCGCCAGGCCCACGGAGATGAGCCCGCGACGCGAGGCCTCGTCGAAGGCGCGGAGCACGTTGGTCGACCCGCCCGACGTCGACAGCCCGACGGCGATGTCGCCGGGGCGCCCGAACGCCGCGATCTGGCGGGCGTACACGACGTCGAAGCTCACGTCGTTGGACAGCGCGGTGAGGACCGCGATGTCACCGGTGAGCGACAGCGCCGGCAGGGGGCGGTCGGGGGGACCGGGGTGCAGGAACGTGTTGACCACGTCTTGGGCATCGGTGCTCGACCCGCCGTTGCCGAAGGCGAAGAGCTTGCGGCCCGCGACGAAGGAGGCGGCCATCGCCTCGGCGCAGTCGACCAGCCGATCGGCGTGCAGCTCGAAGACCTCCTCGCGCAGCGCGACGATCTCCGCCGCCTTCTCGGCGGTGGACCGGCGCGCCTCCGTCAGCACGGCGTCGACGTTCGATGCGTCGGCGTACAGGAACGGGTAGAGCGACTCGAAACCGCCCGGGGTGTCGTTGGCCATGATCAGTCCGCCAAGCGAACGATGGCTTCCTTCGCGTGCACGAGGATGCGCGCGCCGACCTCGGCGTCGACGAGCATCACGCTCACCTCCTCGATGCCCGCGCCCGTGTCCACCCGGGCCAGGCCATCGTCCAGCAGCTCCACGATCGTGACCTCGACGGCCTCGTCCGAGCAGGTGATGCAGACCTCCCCGTAGCACTCCGGCACGGGGGGAGTCAGCTGGGTGCCGAACGGGACCGGGTCGCTCATCGCAGCACCTCGGGGCTCAGGACACCGGGCTGCTCGAAGAACACGTGCACGAGCTCCCAGAGGACGTGGTAGAGCGTCACGTGCACCTCCTTGATGATCCTCGGGTCGTCGGAGTGGGCGATGAGCACGTGGTCGACCGCGGCGTCGGCGGCGATCGCGCCGCCGTCACCGCCCGCCAGCGCGACGGTGAGCATGCCCCGCTCCTTGGCCACCTGGAAGCCGCGCAGCACGTTGGCGCAGTGCCCGTCGGAGGAGACGCCGAGCGCGATGTCGTCGGGGTTGGCCAGGTAGCGCAGCTGGTGGGCGAACACCTCGGCGAACCCCTCGCGGTTGGCGACCCCGGTGATCGTGGCCACGTCGCTGGTCAGGGAGATCCCCGGCAGGGCGCGCTTGCCGACCAGCACCGGATGGACGAACTCCACGGCGACGTGCTGCGCGTCCGAGGTGGTCCCGCCGTTGCCGAAGCCGACCAGCTTGCCCCCGCGGTGGAAGCGCTCCGCCATGGCGTGGCACGCGCGGGCCACCCGTTCGGCGTCGGCCGCCACCGCCTCGCCCGGCGCCCGGCGCCGCGCGCGGGCCGCGTCGACCGCCGACCGCACCGCCGCCGTCGACTGCTGGCTCACGACACGCCCCCTACTCGATGTCGCTGGTGGCGAGGTCGGACAGCTCCTCCTCGTACATCGAGCCGAGCTGCTCGAGGAACCGGAACGTCTCCTCCGCCTCCTTCTCGTCGATCTTGGACATGGCGAAGCCGACGTGGATCAAGACCCAGTCACCGACCTCGATGCCGCCCTCGTCCGCCGGGATGAGCTGGATGGAGACGTTGCGGCGCACGCCGTTGACGTCTGCCTTGGCGATCCCGTTCTCCGGATCGACCAGCTCCACGATCTTGCCGGGAATACCGAGACACATGGGATGCTCCTCCACCTGGGGGTGCTCATGGTATCTGCTGCCACCGCGCCGTACAGGGGGCGATGGCTCGTGCCGCCACTCCATGCTAGCCGCATATACCTGTGGTACCACAGGCACTGGAACACGTTTCCCTCCGGCCGCTTGCTCCGACGCGCGTCGTGATCCCCTAGACTGCCCGCACCCTGCACAGCATGACCCAGCGGCTGACCTGATCCGGGTCCGAGCAGCGCTGGTCGGGTGAAGTGCCGACCGCACCGAACCCCCTGGCTGTCCCAGTCGTTTATTCCGGCGGGACTAGTCAGGCTCCTAGGTGTGTGGTACACGTACGTCGGCCCCATCGAGGGGAGGGCCAACATGGCACTCGCAGGATCAGGAACGCAGCGTTGCGCCTCCTTGCCGGAGGCGTGACCGGTTGTGCCTGGTGCCGCCCCCGCACCCTTGCCCATCCAGTCGCCAGTCCGTTCGCCCGTCCAGCCGACATCGAGCCAAGCCGGCCCGAAGGAGGTTCGCGTTGATCCAAGACGCGGTTTGCGTTGACCCCAGATCAACATCAACAGCCGTTGTGGTGACCTGTGGTCACCGCGCGTCGTCCCTACACGATCAGGAGGTGGTCCAGTGATCGGCACGACCCGACAGGGGCCAGGCAAAGCACCACGACACGCCCGAGAGCACGGGCAGGTCGAAATCGCCAGCGTACTCGTTCTCGTGGTGGTCCTCGCCGCTGTGGCGGTGTCCGCCGGCCTGCTGGGTCGGACCTTGACGACCGCGCGCAGCATCAACGAGAAGGCCGACACGATCGCCGAGAGCGGGACCGGCATCAACGCCGCGACAGACTCCATCGTCCAGCTGAACCGCACGAACGAGACCGCGGCGTCGATCCTGAACACCGCTGACCCCCTGGAGGGGCTGCTCGCGGAGATCGTGGCGCTCGCCCAGGCCGTCGACGGGCTCGCGACCTCGATCAACTCGACCGCCGGTGGGATCCTCGGAGCCGCCCAGACCATCAACACCACCGCCGCGTCCGGTGGCATCGGCGGCACCGCAGCCACCATCGACACGACGGCCGTGGGCATCAACCAGACGGCCGCCGCGATCCTCGACGTCGCCCGGCGCATCGACGGTGACGTGGTGCGCATCAACACCAGCCTCGACACGACGATCCCGCTGGCACAAGGCATCAAGCAGGACACCGGCGGCATCCTGACCACCGCGCAGTCGATCAACTTCACGGCGTGCGGCATCGACAACAAGCTCTTGCTCGGGCCGCTGGCCGGCACCGGCGTCTGTCAATAGGAGGCATGACCAATGGCAACCAAGCTCCAAAGCAGATACGCCGAGACCGAGCGCACGTCGCAGGTGACCCCCGGCTCGGCGGGCGACGTCGAATCAGCCGGTGTCAGCCGCTGGCTGTGGATCTGGGTGACGATCGCCCTGCTGGTCCTCGTCGTGGTGATCGCGTTCCTCATCGGCATCTCCAACGCGCTGGTCTCGATCGACAACGCGCTGGCCTCGACCGACTCCGACCTGGTCGATGTCACGGGCGACGTCCGCCCGCTGCCTGACCAGGTCGCGCTCGTCAACGAGACCCTCGGCAGCATCGACACCGCGCTCCTCCCGGTCCCGGGCCAGGCGCAGACCATCGTCAGCGAGCTGAGCACGATCCGCGGCTCGCTGCAGCAGGTCGACTCGTCACTGTCCTCCACGTTGGCGTCGCTGAACAACACGTCCAGCTCCTTGCAGGGGACCGGCGGTGGCCTGGTCGGCACCTCCGACACCCTGCAGTCGGTGCTGGCGCGGGCCAATGAGATCCTGGCCTCGCTGGAGAACACCCAGTCCACCGGCATGCCGGCGGGCCAGGGCTTCTCCGCGGACAACATCTGGATGCGAGTCGACATCGCCAACAGCATTCTCGGCCCCGTCAGAAGCGATACGAACAACGTCCTTCCGGCGCTCCAGCAGACCGACGGCCACCTCGAGAGCATCTGCACCGGCCTCCCCACTCCGGGCCCGTGCTAGGAGGCCTGACCATGACCAACCGACTCCGGGAACGAATCCATAGCGGCGAGGAAGGCCTCGCCGGGGCGTCCCTCGTCATCGTCATCGCCTGGGCGCTGGCGGCCGTGCTGATGCTCACGGGCACGCTCGTGGCGGCACAGCAGATCGACGAGCGGGTCTTCGAGATCCGCAATCTCGTCACCGACATCGAGGACGACACCCGGCACGTCGCCCTCACCGAGGAGATCAACGCGAGTGCCGCCGGCATCCTCGACGCGGCAGCGCCCCTGTCCGCTCAGCTCGACGAGGTGATCGGCTCCGCCGGCAGCATCGACGGCACCGTCACCCAGATCCTCGGCACCGCCGGGGAGATCAACTCGGTCGCGGCCGGCCAGATCAATCCCAACGTTCTCGCCATCGGCGGGTCCGAGGCCGGCATCCGCGGCTCCGTGCAGCAGATCGGCACCACGTTCAACACGTTGTTGCCGGTCGTGCAGGACATCAACGTGGGCGTCGCGGACATCAACCGCCGCGTCGACGTGGTCATCGCTGAGGTCCAGGGCATCAAGGCCGACACCGGCGGCATCGTCGCGAACGTCGGCCTCAGCCCGCAGGAGAACACCATCTACGGGCACGCCAACTCGATCGACTGCAACGCGGTCGTCCGCCTGCTGAGCCTTGATCCCGCCGGCTTGTTGGCCGGGCTGCTGGGCGGCGGCGGCGGCGGCTCCTGCTAGGCGCACCACCGTGACCGAGACCCGCTCGCTCCCACCATCCTTGCTAGATCGAGGCGTCGAAGCTCTCGATCACCGTTCGGAAGGTGGGGGCGAGCGGGTCGAGGTCCGCACTCGGCAAGGCCTGCAGGACGATGGTGATCATCGTGTCACCGTCGAACAGGAAGTAGTGCAGGTGCACCCCCTCCGCGCTCGAGGCGGCATCGGTGAAGGTGTACAGGTAGTAGATGCCAGGCAGACCGCCGACGACGACGACGGACGGCTCCGCCAGCATCTCCACCTGCTCACCGTCCATGACGATGGGGTCGGTGAAGGTCCGGACGCCCGCCAGGTCGTCCTCGCTGACCTCCGCGTCGAGCGTCACGACCCGTACGAGGATGGAGTGAGCGCCGTTGAGCGTGGCGAGCAGGCGGACGGATGGATCGTCCGTGGCAACCTGCTCCCAGCCCGACGGGTACGAGACGACGAAGCCCCACTCCTCGTCGTGAAACTCGGTGAAGTCCCCCACGTCAGCGGGAGCAGGCACCGGTTGGACGGGTTCCTGGGCAATGGTCGGAGCCGCGTCCGGTTGCGCCGGCGCAGCAAGGCCAGGGACCTCGAAAAAGCGTTCCCCGGCCGTCGCCCCGACCACTATGATCAGGCCGGCCGTGAAGGCCGCGCCGAAGAGCATGAGATTGCGCCGCATGCGCCGATCGTAGTCGGAGATCAGAGCGCGCACAGAAGGAGGACCGGATGTTGAGCCAGTTGCTGGTGATCGCAGATCACGGCGAAGCACATCTGTGGGGATGGTGGCTGGGCCTCGGGCTCGGTTTCGCCCTCGTATGGGTGGTGGTCATCCTCGTCTCGGCGATCCTGTCGCGGGCGTCGCGGATCGCCAAGCAGGCCCAGGACATCCTGATCGGCCTCGACCGCGGACGGGTCCAGACCCTGCCGCTGTGGGACATCGACGCCGTGAACACCTCGGCGAAGGCCATCCTGGATCGTGCGACCGAAGCCCGGGAAGCGTTGGAGGCACAAGCATGACCGCAAGCATGACGGTACTCGCGTACGCCCAAGAAGAGATCGCGATGTGGTCGGTCGCGCTCGGCATCGGCGCGGTCGTGATCGCGGTCGTGATCGCGCTGCTCACGCTGCTCCTGCGCTTCGTGCAGGACATCGACCAAGGTCTCGCCGACGTCTGGCAGATGGCCACCAAGCTGGCGGCCAACACCGCCACCGCCTGGCAGCTGCAAGGGACCGCCAACACCGTGGACAAGCTGCGCGACGAGATTCGCCGCCACGACGAGCTCTGGAGTGCCCAATGATCCGACTGCTGATCGTTCTGACCGTCGCGGAGATCCTGCTCCTGGTGCTCGTGCTGGCCATCTACCTGGTGGTCATCACCACCCGGTTGCGGTCGGTGTCGGCCACCCTGGCCAACGTCGCCTTCGGTGTGCGCGCCGTCGAGGAGCAGGTGCAATCGATCGCGCCGCCCGTCGTACGCGTCAACAAGGCGCTCGGCGAGATCGCCAAGATGCTTCCGCGCATCGCCGGCAACGTGCAGCGCTACGCGCGCGCCGTCCAGTAGAAGGAGACGACATGGCTTTGTGGTGGCTTGGCAATCTGATCTTCGTCGCGGTCGTCATCCCGGTGGTGGTGACCCTGCTGAACAACCTGATGGAGCCCATCGTCGAGATTCGACGGTACGGTGACGACGTCCTCGAGCACGGTGTGCTGCTGATCGCAGCGCTCGACGCCGTCGACGAGCTCGAGAACACCCGCGACCTGCTCGCCGAGGTTTCCTCCGGCGTCAAGAGCTACGGCGCTGCCCTCAAGCAGCTGTAGAGAAGGAGTAGACATGCCTTTGGCTGCTGTCGTCACCCTGATCGGCGTCGCGCTGACCGTTGCGGTCCTCGCGATCTACCTCACCCGGGTGGCGCTCATCCTGAACCACGTGAACTTCACGGTCGGCACGATCAACGCCGGCGTCCGTGCGATCGCCCAGGGCGCTGAGCCCCTGGAGCCGCTCATCGGCGAGATCTACTCGCACCTGGAGGAGACCCGCTACGCACTCGAGGACGCGCTCGGCGTGGAGGGCTGAGCGGCGGTCCGTTGCAATCCGGGCCCCCACCTGGCTGCGAATAGCAGGTGGAGGCGCCCAACGTCCGAGACCTCAACCGAGGAGGGCTTCCATGGCATACGAGTTCCGCTGAACGGATGCAGGTGCAACCTGCAAGGGCCACTTCAAGGCGTCGAGCGAAGACGAGCTTCTCAGCAAGGTCGGTGACCACCTTCGCACCAAGCACAAGGTGCAGAACGTGAGCAAGACCCTGCAGAGGTTCGCCGTCAGAAGCGCCAAGGGCGGCAACTAGGTTGCAGTGCGGTCCCAAGTTCTGGGGCCATCAGGTTCCAAAACGATCCCCCCGCCGCGAATGCGACGGGGGGATCGTGTGTCTGCCGGGTCCGGCGGGATGGATGACTCAGCACCTCCATGGCGGTCGCTGC
>JBBDQS010000048.1:129365-144619 GCA_040905805.1 Egibacteraceae bacterium
GGCCCCCCCCCCCACACCCGGCACAGCGGAGCATCGCCTCCGCTAGCGCTCCGGCGATTCACGTCTCAGGACGACGAGGCTAGCGGGCGTCGACCTCTTCGCGGACGGCGTGCGACCCGTGCGCTTCGTCGTACTCCTGGAGCGAGCGCGCGAGGGCGGCGACGGCCTGGGCGGCCGGCCCGTCCGGGGCCTGCTCGATCAACGGGGTGCCGGCCGAGTCGGCTTCGGTGACCGCGTCACTCCAGGGCACGTAGGCGGCGAGCTCCAGGGAATGGCGCTCGCAGAAGGCGCCGATGGCCTCCGCATCGCCCTCCGAACGGACCTTGTTACCGAGGACGGCGACCCGGGGGATCTGCAGCTCCTCGGCGAGGACCGCCATGCGCCGTGCCGTCTCCAGCGAGCGGTAGTAGGGCTCGGTCACGAGGAGCAGCTGGTCCACGTGGCGCGCGGTCCCACGGCTGAGGTGCTCCGGCGACGCCTCCATGTCCATGATCGTGGCGATCTCCCGCCGCATGCCGAGGTCGCCCAGCAGGGCGCCCACCACCGCGTGCGCAGAGCACAGGCAGCCTTCGTCGGCGTGCGCGGGCATGCCCATCAGCACGACCCGCACCCCGTCTGGGGCCAGCGTCGCGTGCTGCTCCAGGGCGTCATCCACCGTGGTGGTCAACGCGGTCCCGCCCAGACGCCGGGACACGAGCGCGGTGGGCATGCCACCAACTTGCGCGGCGGTCTCCCGGTCCACGCCGAGCGCAAGCGACAGGTTCGGGTTGCTGTCGGCGTCGATGCCGACGACGGGCCAGCCGCCGCGCGCGAGCGTCCGCGCGAGCGTGGCAGAGATGGTGGTCTTGCCGGCGCCACCCTTGCCGGCGAGCGCGATCCTCATAGCTGTGTCGAGTGGACGCGATCGACCAGCGTCTCGTAGCGGACCAGGTACATGCCGAGCAGCCGGTGGACCTCGCGCAGGGATCCGGCCCACGCGTGCAGCCAGTCCCGCCCCTCTTCGGTGAGGTCGTAGGTGCGCCGGGCGGGGCCGGAATCGGAGTGCTCCCACCAGGAGCGGACGAGCTGCTCCTGCTCCATGGCGCGCAGCGTGCGGTACAGCCCGCCCGGGTCGGCCTTCTCCATGCCCAGGACGCTGACCTGCTCCAGGAGCTCGTAGCCGTGCGAGGCACCCTCACCGAGCAGCAGCAGCAAGCACGGCCGCAGGTAGTTCCGGGGAAGCCCCCCGGGCGCGTCGTCTATGCGTGACGTTGACATCAGCGATCCCCAGCTGTCGGCGTCTAGTGCTCGTGCTCGTGCTCGTGCTCGTGGCTGTGCTCTCCGCGTGCCGCCGCGCAGGCGTCCGCCTCGTCGGGGGAGGCGTGGCACCAGCAGTCGGCGCTGCACTCGCCGTGTGTCGGGCGGGTGAGGTCGGCGAAGGAGGACGCGAACTCCGCGGCCCCCTCCTCGGTGCCCTGTGGCGAGAGGGTGAATCCACTCTCGGTGCGCTCCAGGTAGCCCTCCTCGACCAGCCGGTCGAGGTAGGTGACGCCGATCTCCGAGCCGACGCCGAGGAAGCGCTCCAGCAGGCGCGGCGTCACGACATCACCGAGCCCCTCGCCACGCAGCCAGAACATCACCTGGAGGATCTCGCTGCGCCAGAACAGGGCACGCAGGGCTTCGGACTTGGGGGTCTGCAGTTCAGCCACGGATCTTCACTCCTCGCACCGCTCGACGGTCTTGCGTGCTAGCTGATCGGTTCCCCGGTGAGCCGCTCGGCCTCGTCCGCGACGTTCGCGAGCGCCGCGCCGATGGTCGTGAGCTGCCGGTTGATCCGGGTGATTGACGGGCCGATCGGTTCGCACTGCGACTCGATGGCTCGCACACCGAAGTTCGTCCTCCCAAGGTACCCTGCTGTCGCCTGCAGCGAGCGGCCGATCTTGACGAGGTAGACCGCGAGGACCGCGACCACCAGCGCGATCTCGAAAGCGGTCAGGACCACCAGCGTCGTGCGCACGGGCTCACCCCCCCCTCGCAGACCGGAGGAACTCGTCGTGGCGGATGGCTTCCGCGGTGAGCTCGTCCAGCCGCTCGGACGTCTGCGTCAGCATCCAGGTGGTGGAGGTGTTGCGGGCGACCTGCTTGCCGGCCTCCCATATCGCCTCGGCACCCCGCTCCACCCGTCGGAGGTAGCCGAGGAAGACCTGCAGCAGGACAACCGCTACCACGGCGACGACGCCCCCGAGGCCGAGGGCGACCATCCAGAGGGCCTCGTCCGTCATGATTCCACCGCATCCTCGCTGTGCTCAGCCTCCCCGGTCTCTGCCGGCTCCCCGGCCAGCGCCCGCCGGATGGTCGTCGCGGCGACCACGATGCGGGTCACGGCCAGATTGGTGCGCTCGACCTCCCACAGGCCCTGGGTGTTGTCACGCCCGGCGTGCAGCGCGTCGAGGATCGCCTCAGCCCTGGTAGCGGTCGTGCGCACCCCCACGATCATGAGCAGGAGGAGCACCACGACGACCACCACGACCGCCCCACCGACGGTGAAGCCGATGACCCAGCCAGCGCTCATGGCGCCCTCCTCGCGTTCGCGGTCGCCCGATCGATGTCCTTTCCCCAAGAGTATATGTAACGCTCACGTACGGTCCACTAGTCTTTATGTGTGCCAGACGTCGTGCCAGACGTCGTGCTAGTGCGTGGCCTCGGTCATGCCGGGGTCGAAGCCGTGGATGGTGCGGATGGCGTCGATGCCAGTGCGCTTCCCGTCGGCCGGCTCCTCGATGATCGGGGTGCCGATGAGCGCCTCCTCGAGGGGACCGGGGACACCGGCGTCGTCCCGTGGGGAGCAGTTCCACGTCGACGGGCCCACGATCTGCAGGGTGTCCACCCGGCGTTTGGCGTTCTGGCGGAACCAGTGGCCGTTCATGCCGCGGCCCGAGTCCCAGAGGCTGATGCCGGCGCACTCCTCCTTCGGGATGCTCCAACCGTTGGAGACGTTGGTCTTGATCCGCCGCAGGAGGGTGAAGCCGTCGAGCACGCACAGCGCGGCGCACAGGCCGGAGAACGCCACGCCGTACGCGTCGGCCCGCAGCCGCTCGAGGGTGTTGACCCGCTTGGGGATGTGCCACTCGACGATGGTCTCGGGCAGGAAGTTCTCGGGGACGAGGATCTTGAGGCTCGTCCCGGTGGGCTCGATGTAGTCGTTGGGCGGGAAGTCCGTCCGCATCGCGGCCAGCCACAGCCGGCCGAGCGGCGTGCTCTCGACCACGTGGCCGTTCCACCGCGGCGCCGTGGCCCACGAGTACGCGCCGTCCCAGTCCCGTGGACCGGGGGCGGCGATCGTGGTCTTGTTCCACGGGTGGTTGGCCGGCAGCGACCCACCGCTCGGGTCGGTGCGACCGGTGGTCTCCCATGGTTGGTAGAAGGAGTGGCGGACCGACTCCCCGATGCCCGCGTTGACCTCGCTCAGGCGGTCGGTGACCAGCGAGCCGTCGATCATGACCCCCGTCGGGGCCAGGCGCCGCCGGGCGTCGTAGTCGAGCCCGGCCCAGCTGCCGTCGTAGCCTTCCTCGGCGTTGTGGTCCCAGGCGCCGGCGTGGATGAAGCTGGCGGGCCGCTCACCCTGCTCGGCGAAGCGGGGATCGGCCTCGTAGAGGAAGTCGATCAGGTCGTCCCAGATCGCGATGACCTCCTTGACGTAGTCCACCGACTGGTACAGGCGCGTGTAGTAGGCGGTGAAGTTGCCCACCGTGAGGGTGGAGCCCACCCCGCCCGGGCTGAGCACCGAGGGGTGCGGGTACTTGCCGTACGTCAGGTTGATCATCTGCAGGACCTTGCGGCCCGCGGGGATGGTGTCCCACCAGTACCTGCCGTGCACGTAGGTGAGCTCTTCCATGATCCGGCCGATGGTGCGGTAGCCGTGGGTCTTGAAACCCGGAGCCTGCGTGCGCTGGGCGAGGTCCCACACCCACGGCGTCGTCTTGCGCACCACGGCGGCGGAGTAGTCGGGGCCCGCGCGCACCGCGAGGTGTGCGGCGTGCAGCCAGATCGCCTCGGTCGCCTGCGCGATGCCGCGCAGGGCGAGCGCCATCGGCGGGGGAGGGCACCCCCAGGCCATCTCCTGGGCGATGGACGAGCTCGTCTGGCTCTGGGAGCCGGACCAGCCGCACACGCGGGAGACCAGCGCCATCACGTCGTGGGGGTCGCGACCCAGAAGGATCGGCTCGTAGCCGCGGAACTGCGTCCCTGACACGTGCGCGTCAGTGATCGTCGATCCCTGCGTCTCGACCCGGACCCCTAAGCCGCCACCGACTCGGGTCATCGGGTCGATGAGCGATGTCGCGCGGGCAGCCTGTGTGCTGCCCTCCCGCCGCTCTGGGATCGTCGTCGCGGGAGCCGCCATCTGCAGTGCCTTTCCGTGGGCCGTGGATTCGCGCTTTCCGGTGTCACGCCGGCGGGGAGACCCATCGACGCGTCAACCGGCATGGTGGGCGCGAA
Source organism: Egibacteraceae bacterium (assembly GCA_040905805.1). Classification (NCBI taxonomy): domain Bacteria; kingdom Bacillati; phylum Actinomycetota; class Nitriliruptoria; order Egibacterales; family Egibacteraceae; species Egibacteraceae bacterium. The sequence continues at coordinate 133,842 of JBBDQS010000048.1, forward strand.
ACGGAGCCGGCTCAATAGGTGGGATCTCCACCTAGCCGCGCTGCGCACCCTGTCGCCTACATCTACCGGTGCGGGTCGGCATCACGGTATGCCCGGTATAGGCGATACACCACCCCATCGGGGACCCGAGCGGGCTCGATCGGGCAGGGCGCTCGCGGCGGCTAGGTCTTCGGGAACGCCGCGGGGAACATCGAGCGGATGCTGCCTCGGAGCTGGCGGACGTACTCCTCCTCCTCCGGTGCCAGCTGCGCGGCGGCGGTGACGGCTGAGGCGGCCCCTTCGGCGTCACCGGCGCGGCTCAGCATCTCCGCCGCCGCGCACAGCACCTTCCACGCGTCGTTGCCCTCGGCCGCCACATCCCGCGCTTCGGCGGCGAGCGCCCGGATGCGGCGCACCGCCGTCTCCGCCCCGGCCGACTCCAGCGCGAGGACCGCGGTCACCCGGGCGTAGCAGAACGCCTGGACGACCAACTGGCGGTCCTTGGGGGAGCGGGACAGGAAGTCGAAGGCCGCCAGCGCCTCGGCGGTCTCCTCGAGGAGCGGCTCCACCATCTCGAGTGCGTCGGACGCATCACCGGTCCCCAGCTCTGCCTGGGCGGTCTGGACGCGTTGGAGGATGTCGCTTCCCGGGGTCATGACGTGCAGAATACGCACGGTGGGGGACGCGCATCCAGAAGTGGGGCTACTCCGGGACGCTCAGTGCCGGTATCATGTAGCCAAGGCGGCGCAAGCCCCGCCGGCAGCCGCCGGCTCGGCACCCCGTCCACAAGGCTCGATGCTCGTCAGGCGAGAGCGATGCGCGAAAGGTGGCCACATGAAGACGAAGTCAGCAGCACGGGTCAAGCTCCTGGAGCGGTACACCAAGCCGAATCGAGGCGCGTACGTGTGCACGGTCCCCGGTTGCACCACCAAGACCAAGCAGGACGGCTTCTGCCCCACCCACGACGGCATCCCCCTGCGCCTGCTGAAGGCGAACTACTAGGTCCCTGAGAGGTCGCCGCAGGGATCGTGACCCGGTCGGGCTCACGATCCTCGCGGCCGCCCTCACAGGTGTCGCTCGATCTCGGCGAGCGTGGCGTCCACCTCCGCGCGGCGTCGAGCCTCGTCGCCGTCGAGGAGGCCGGGCATGTCGGCGGCTGCCCGCTGCACGAGCGCAGCGTGGCCCTCGTCGGGATCGCGGGCCCACAGGCTCCACGCATCGCCCCGCAGGCCGGACACCTCGATGCCCACGAGGGCGCCGAGCGGCGCATCCTGCTCGATCAGTGCCAGGCCCTGCGTCTCGAGGAAGCGCTCAAGCGCTCCGCGGAGCGCGTGGACGGCATCGGGCAGGTGGTCGCGCACCAGCACCGCGCCCTCGATGCGGATGGCCAGCGGATGGTCGCCGGCCAGCAGCAGGCACCCCTCGAGGTGCGCGTCGGGGGAGACGCCGGCGGTGGACCCGCCGACCCATCGCGCGAACAGGTCCGGGGTGGTCACCTCGGGGCCGCGCGGGGCCCCGAATGGGTGCGGCAGCGGCAGATCGGACATCGATGCCTCCTTCCCGAGCGAGCCCAGACGCAAGATTCGGTCTCCGTTCCGGGCAATCCGACGGTACCCTGGGGATCGAATCATGACTAGACCCTTGACGTCGGCGACCTACCTGTTACCGTCATCTAGTAGACGTCGGGCACCACCAGCAGCCCCAGAGACACGACTGCCGTCAGACTCAGCAGCCACGACGATCAAAACCCGAGCAGGGTAGAAGGGCGCATTTATGACCGGCCCAGGCACCTCCACCGGCCGCCCGGTGAGTGAACTTTCCGACTACGACCCGTTCGCGCCAATCGCGATGCGCAGCAGGGTTCCGTCGACCGAGCCTCCCAACCAGATGCGCCTCGGTCCGCTCGACAAGCTGTACCTGATCTGGATGGTCGGCGGGTCCTGCGACGGCTGCACCATCGCCGTCGCCGGCGCGACGAACCCTCCGGTGGAGCACCTGCTGAACGGCATCGTGCCGGGTCTCCCGCGGCTGGAGCTGATCCACACCGTCGTCTCCACCGAGTCCGGTCCCGAGTGGATCGAGAACCTCTTCATGGCCGAGCGCGGCGAGCTCGACGCCCCCTTCGTCATCACCTGGGAAGGGAGCATGTTCGACGAGACCAAGTCCGGCGATGGCTTCTTCATGGGTCTCGGCGACGACGTGGCCACCGGACAGCCGATCACGTCCGCCGAGTGGATGAAGCGTCTTGCCCCCAAGGCCGCCGCCGTCGTCGCCATCGGCACGTGCGCGACCTGGGGTGGGATCCCCGGCGCAGAGGGCAACATCACCGGGTCGATGGGGGTCATGGACTTCCTCGGTCGCGACTACCGCTCCGCGTTCGGCGTGCCCGTCGTGAACGTCCCCGGTTGCTCGCCGGTCGGTGACAACTTCATGGAGACGGCCGCGGCGGTGATCCTGTTCCTGCAGGGTCTCGCACCGCTGCCGGAGTTCGACGAGCTCGGCAGGCCGGCATGGCTCTTCGGTGAGACGGTGCACCGCCACTGTCCGCGGGCGGGCTACTACGAGGAGGGTGTGTTCGCTGAGGAGTACGGCGACAAGGAATGCCTCGTGGAGCTGGGCTGCTGGGGCCCGGTCGTGCAGTGCAACATCGCCGAGCGCGGCATCGTCAACGGCACCGGCGGCTGCATGAACATGGGCGGCATCTGCATCGGCTGCACGATGCCGGGATTCCCGGACAAGTTCGCGCCGATCTACGCGTCGTCGCCGGGCTCGTTCGTGTCCAGCAGCGCCTCCAAGGTCGTCGGAGGCGCGATCCGCCGGATGCGTCGTCTCACGATGGAGGACAAGAACATGACCACCCGCTGGACCGAGGACGGTGCCCCCTCCGGGTGGGCGCGGTACCGGTCCGAGCCGGGCCAGGCGAAGAAGCTGTTCTACAAGGCCTACCGCGCCCGGCAGCGGGCGAACAAGACGTGATGTAAACGGAGAAGTGCTGGCGTCGCGGAGGCGCCACTGAGAACACAGGGAGCCCCACATGTGTTTCAAGAACCTGCCCGTTGAGTTCGACGACCAGGGAAAGGCCAGCCTGAAGGAAGGCCTGGCCAACCCCTGGTCGATCGACGGAAGCAAGCCCAAGGGCTTCACCAAGACCAAGACCGCCCGCGTCGCCGGCGGTGCGGTGGCCACCGAGCCCCAGGTCCGCGACTGGATGATCGACCCGATCACCCGGGTCGCCGGTGCCCTGGCGGTCCACGTGCAGCTGGATCTGGAGAAGCGCGAAGCGGTCGAGTGCCACTCCATGGCGATGCTGTTCCGCGGCTACGAGCTCATCCTCGAAGGCCGCGACCCCCGCGACTCGATCGACCTGACGTCGCGGGCCTGCGGGGTGTGCGGTGGTGTGCACGCGACCACCTCGGCGCAGTGCATGGACATGGCCTTCGGGGTGAAGCCCCCGCCGATGGGCGTCCTGGCGCGCAACCTCGGTGAGCTGGCCGAGATGCTCTACGACGCGCCGATCCACCTGGGTCTGCTGAGCGGCCCGGACTACTCCACGCCGCTGGTGGAGGTCACCAATCCCGAGATCGTGCGCAAGGCCGAGAAGACCCTCGCGCCCAACTCGGGGCTGCACGGCTACGAGACGATCAAAGACATCATGGACGCCATGGCGCCCCTGACGGGCAAGATCTACCTCGAAGCCATCCAGATGACCCGCCTCGGCCGCGAGATGGTGAACCTGTTCTACGGCAAGTTCCCCCACCCCTCCACGCTCGTACCCGGCGGGGTCACCACCACCATCACCACCTCCACCTTCAACGAGTACAACTCGCGGCTGATGAAGTTCATCGACTACGCCAAGCGGGTCCAGGGCTGGTGGAACGACGTCTTGGACTTCTTCCTGGAGTGCAACCCCCGCTACGCCGACGTCGGCCACCGCCCGACCAACATCGTGCAGCTCGGCGCGTGGGACGACCCCGAGGCCTACGACGAGACCTACGCCAACATGGGCAAGTGGGGCGAGCGGCGGTGGTGCACCCCCGGCGCGGTCATCAACGGCGAGCTGGTCACCACCGACCTGCAGCAGATCGACGCAGGCTACGAGGAGTTCGTCGAGCACTCCTTCTACGAGGAGTGGGTGGGCGGCAGCCAGAAGTTCCAGACGCTGCCCAACGGCGCGCCCGCGTCGCCCTACCACCCGTGGAACAAGATCACGATCCCCAAGCCCGGCGCCCGCAGCTTCAAGGAGAAGTACACCTGGGACTGCACCCCGCGCTGGGACCGCCAGGTCTTCGAGACCGGCGTCTACGGGCGCATGTGGGTGACCGCGCTGGCGCAGAAGATCCGCCCGAGCGACTTCGTCGAGTCGACCGGTGACGGGCTGAACATCAACCTGATCCGGGGCGAGCTGCCGGAGACGCACCTGTTCTGGAAGGTGCCCGAGCGCATGAACGCGTTCGAGCGCAACCGCGCCCGGGCGTACTCGGTGGGCTGGCAGGCCGCGACGTGCCTGACCGTGCTGATGGAGGCCTACGACTACTGGCGTCGTGGCGAGACCAAGGCCTACACCCAGTTCAAGGTCCCCAAGGACCACCGTCTCGGCGTGGGTCTGTGGGAGGCCGGCCGCGGCTGGATCAGCCACCACATGGAGATCGACAAGGGTCGCATCGTCAACTACCAGATCTCGACCCCGTCGACGATCAACGCCTCGCCCTACGATCCCTGGGGCCAGCCCGGTCCCTACGAGCAGGCCGTCATCGGCACCCCGTTGCTGGAGCAGAACGCCGACGATAACCTCAAGGGCATCGACATCCTGCGCACGATCCGCAGCTTCGACCCGTGCATGCCGTGTACGACGCATGTCGATACCGGCAAGGGCGTCATCACCCGCGAGGTGAACTCGTGCTCCTGCACGCTGGAATGAGGGACGAGCCCTAGTTTCATCACCACATTCGACCGGCGCCCCCCACGAGGATCCCGTATCCGTGCGGAAGATCTTCGTGGGGGGCATCGGCAACCCCTTTCTCGGCGATCTGGACTTCGGACCGCAGTTCGTCCGCCGGTACCTGGAGGCGGACTGGCCTGAGGGGGTGCTCCTGCGCGACTCGGCCGAGGCTGCACACCGCGTCCTGCACCAGTTGCAGGAGGTCGAGCCCGACCGGGTCATCTTCGTCGCGGCGTACCCGCGTGGGGACCCGCCAGGGACCATCCGGCGCTATACACTGGACCAGGATGCGGACGACATAGACCTCGAGGTGCTAGCCGGCCGCCTCGGCGAGGCAGCCGGCGGCGTGATCGACGTCGACTGCACCTTGATGGTGGCCCGCTACTACAAGGGTCTGCCCGCCGACGCCGTGTGCATCGAGGTCGAGGCAGTGGACGAAGCGTTCGGCACGGTGTTCTCACCGGCGGTCGAAGCAAGCTTCGAGCCGGTCCGCAAGATGGTTCACGACGAGGCCGCGCGACCCTGGGAATGACGACCCTCGGAGCGTGGATGACAGCGAGGGAACGATGGATCCCGAAGAAGTCGACTACGACGACATGCTCAGCCAGATGGCCTCGCTCGTGGAGGAGGTCGACAGCTCCACCTCGGAGTTGCGGGGCCCCGTCCTGGAGCTGCTGGACTACCTGGAGGCCTGGCACCGCGAAGGGCTGACCCGTCTCGTGACCTCCCTGCCCCCGGAAGCGCTGGACGCCGCACGCGAGGACCCGGTGGTCGCGCACCTGCTCGACACGTACCTCGCCGACGACGAGGACGGTGGCGATGCCAGTGCCCTCGTCGAGGAGGCGTTGGAGGAGATCCGCCCCTACGTGCACACCCACGGCGGGGAGATGGAGCTGGTCGAGATCGACGGCGGCGTGGTGACGCTCTCCCTGATGGGCGCCTGCGACGGCTGTCCCTCCAGCATGGTGACCCTCACCCAGGGTGTCGAGCAGATCCTGCGGGACCGCTGGCCGGACTTCCGGGCCCTCAAGGTCGCCGGCGAGGACGAGCCCGTCTCGGAGCCGGCGCCGCAGCAGCTGCTGCAGATCCAGTCGCTCAAGCGGGATTAGGAGGCGATGACGTGGTGCTCGATCCCGAGGGGCTCATCTTCCGGACCCGGGCGCTCGGGCAGACCCACCCGTTCACCCCGCGCGCCTACCGGTACCTGAACGCCCGGGTCACGCACGAGCGCAAGGCACAGCCCGCGGAGGAGCTCGGGATCTGGGCCGGCAACGCCATCACCGTCGGGTACTGCCTGCGCTGCGTCGAGGAGCAGGACACCGGCCGGATCATCGACACGCCCCCCGAGCCGCTGCCAGACGACTTCGACGCGGCGGCCAGTCACATCACCCAGCTGATCCGCACCGAGGGTGCCGAAGCCTACCTGCTGTACCCCGAGGAACGCGTCATCGATGCGCTCGACCACCTGATCATGGGGGAGCTGGAGCGCCGGCTCGGCACCCTGGACGCCGTGGTCGAGGGTCGCGCGGGGGAGAACAGCGACGACATCACCGAGTATCTCGCCTGGTGGGTCATCAAGGGGTACGCGCTGCGGGTTGCCGACCACCTCGTCCCCGAGACGGCTCAGGCGAAGTAGGCCTCCAGCGCGGCGCGGGCCGCCGGCTCCACCTGGTCCCAGGACGCGCCCGCGTCCTTGTTGACCGTCACCGACGTGGGCAGCAGCATCGCCCCCGAGACCCCCTCGAGCTCGAGGAGCGCCTTCGCGAGCGCGTCATCGGTGGCCGCGGGGTCGGTGAAGAACCGTCCCCGGGGCTCTTCCTGCACGGGCTTGTCCAGCACGAAGCGCCGCGCGTCCGGGTTCGGGGTGTCTTGGATGCTGATGTCGACGGTCACGTCGGTGGAGCCTAGCGGGCCGGGTCGTCCCTGTCGCGCCCAGCTCATCCCCAGGTGGGTCGGTTCACCCCCGTGGCTCCCCCGTCGGGTGGAGGCCGGCGGGGTCGGTCTGGCGCACACTGACGGTGTGACAAGCGCTCGCGTCGCCATCAACGGGTTCGGCCGGATCGGCCGGCAGGTCTTGCGCCAGCTCGCCGACGACCGAGACGTCGCGGTGGTGGCGGTCAACAGCGGGCGTGGTCGGCCGTCGAGCCTTGCTCAGCTCTTCTTCTACGATTCGATCTACGGGCGGTTCAGCGGCGACGTCGCGCACGGTGACGACCACCTCCTGGTGCAAGGGCGGCGCATCGATGTCCTGACCGAGCGCGACCCCCGCAAGCTGCCGTGGTCAGCGATGGGGGTCGATGTCGTGATCGAGGCGACCGGCAGCTTCAACCACCTGGAGGGGGCGGCGGCGCACCTCGATGCGGGGGCGCGCAAGGTGCTCATCACCGCTCCTGCGCGCAACGTCGAGCTGACCGCCGTCGTCGGCGTCAACGACGACACCTACGACCCCGAGACCGACCACGTGGTGTCGGCGGCGTCGTGCACCACGAACTGCCTCGCGCCGATGGCGAAGGTGCTGCATGAGGCCTTCGGCGTCGTCGGGGGGCTGGTCACCACCATCCATGCGTTCACGCGCGACCAGGAGATCCACGACGCCATTCACGACGATCCGCGTCGCGGTCGGGCGGCGAGCATGAACATGACGCCCACCAGGACCGGGGCGGCCAAGGCGATCGACAAGGTCATGCCCGAGATCGCGGGCATGCTGGTGGGTATCGCGGTGCGCGTTCCGGTGCCGGATGTGTCACTGACCGACCTCTCCGTCGTGCTGGAGCGGCGTACCACGGTGGAGGAGATCAACGACGCGTTCACCGCCGCCAGCGAGGACCCACCGTGGGCGGGGGTCCTGGCGGTCAGCGGCGAGCCGCTGGTGAGCTGTGACTACGTGGGCGACCGGCACTCGTGCACGGTCGACCTCGACTCGACCCGGGGCGCGGCGGGCAACCAGTTCAAGGTGCTCGGCTGGTACGACAACGAGGCCGGGTATGCCGCTCGGGTGGTCGACCTCGTGCGTATGCTCGCCGGGACGCGCGCCACGCGTGATCGGCCGCAGCGGGTCGTGGGCGCGGTCCCCGGGCGGCGGGTGGCGGCCGTCGTCGCGCAACCGACGTCCTAGGCCCGCCCGCCCGCGTGACGTTGGCGCCCGGTGCGGCCACGGCTCTGAAGCGACGCGTGACCGCACCGAACGGATCTGGAGATTTGCGGGACAACCCCAGAGTGCTCCATAAAACCTTCACGGTCTAGTGGGAATTATCGGCCCAATACTGAACAGACGGTTGACGGACGTGGAAGAGGCCCGGGCGGTCGCCAGGGCCCGGGCGGTCAGTCGGACAGGTTCATCGGTCGGGACACGGGGTACATCAATGGGCGACCGGGAGCCCACTGTTCGGTCACCACGATGGTCGACCGACAGCCCCCTATGGACTCGAAGGAACGTGCTATGAGTGAACGCACCCGCGCATCCGCCAACCCCGACCGCACGCGTACTGACATCGACGACGAGCCCAAGAGCGAGTGGGTCGAGCCAGCGGTCGACGACAGCATGGACCGCGACGCCCTCAGCGGCTCGCATCCGGAAGGTGACCAGGTCACCGCCGAGATGGCCGACAAGGCGCCCTGGGACAGCGACAAGGACGACTTCGGCGGCCGGTCTGACCCGGACAAGAAGGTCAACGAGGAGCGGCCGCACTCACCACGGTCGTCCACCCAGCGGTAGTCACGGTGCACGGCCCCGCCGCCGCGGGTTAAGATCGCCGACGCCAGGTCCGGCTTCCCCGGGGGGCGACCCTCCAGTCGATTCCTCCAGGGGAAGCCGCGACGGTAGCGGGACCGTACGGTCGTCGCTCACACGGCGAGGGAGAGTGACCACAGTGACCCACCACGACCACCACCACGACCTCGAGGCCACGGCGGCTGCCATGGTGGCGCCCGGCAAGGGCATCCTGGCGGCCGACGAGAGCAGCGGGACCATGTCCCAGCGCCTCGAAGCTGTCGGTGTGCCCGCGACAGCCGACAGCCGGGGGGCCTGGCGCGAGCTCATCATGACCACCCCGAACATCGGGCAGTGGATCAGCGGCGTGATCCTCTACGACGAGACCATCCGCTCCACGGTGTCCGACGGCAGGGGGTTCGCCGAGGTCGCGACGCAGGCCGGGGTCCTGCCGGGGATCAAGGTCGACACCGGCGCGAAGCCGCTGGCCGGCTCGCCCGACGAGAAGGTGACGGAGGGCCTCGACGGCCTGCGCGAGCGCCTTCACGAGTACGCCGAGATGGGGGCGCGCTTCGCCAAGTGGCGCGCGGTGATCACCATCGCCGAGGGGATGCCGACCACCCAGTGCCTCCAGGCCAACGCCCACGCGCTGGCGCGCTACGCGGCGCTGTGCCAGGAGGCCGGGATCGTGCCGATCGTCGAGCCCGAGGTCCTGATGGATGGCGACAACGACATCGACCGGTGCGAGGAGGTCACGACCGCCACCCTGCGCGCGGTGTTCAACGAGCTCGCCGGACAGCGCGTCTCCCTCGAGGGGATGGTGCTGAAGCCCAACATGGTCCTGTCCGGTGCCGCCGCACCCCAGCAGGCGTCCGTGGAGGAGGTGGCCACGGCCACCCTGCGCACCTTCCACCGCGTCGTTCCCGCGGCCGTGCCGGGCATCGCCTTCCTCTCTGGCGGCCAGTCCGACGAGCTCGCTGCCGAGCACCTGAACGAGCTCAACAACCGCGGCGACCAGCCGTGGGAGCTGAGCTTCTCCTACGGGCGCGCCCTGCTCGCCACCGCGCTGGAGACCTGGCGCGGCGAGGACGCGAACGTGGCACCCGCGCAGGAGGCGCTCGCCCACCGGGCACGCTGCAACGCGGCCGCCCGCGACGGGAAGTACACCGCGAAGATGGAGCGCGAACCCGCACCCGCGTAGGGGCCCGCCTCCCACCCGACAGGGGGTCGGCGTCGAAGTACCAGCATGGACTTCGACCTCGATCGCTACTTGCGCAAGTCCCGCAAGCTCGACGTCGAGGATCTCGACTGGTCCGCGGTGGCGCGTCATCCGCTGCGGACCGGCGAGGCCCGGTGTCTGGCCTACATGATGGACGTCGAGTCGCACACCGTCGTCTACCTGCGTGACCTGCTGTCCACCCGGGCTGCGCTGGAGCCGGACGTGACGGCCTTCCTGTCGTGCTGGGTGTATCTGGGTGTATGAGGAGCTGTGGCACGGGGAGGCGTTCAGCCGTTTCCTCGGAGAGGCCGGCTATGCACTGGGGCCCGACCGCCAGGCGGTCACGGCCACCGACTCCTACCCGTCGCGCCGGGCACGCAATGCGTGGATCCGTCGTGCAGCCGCTCGCGGGGGGATCGTCTCCCACCTCGCGATCATGGCGGCGTCGGGGCTGTCGCGGGACTTCGTGGCGGCGCACATGACCTGGGGTGCGGTCAACGAGCTGTCGACGCTGACCGGGTACCACCGCATGATCGCCAACACGGAGCATCCGGTGCTGCGCGACCTGCTGGAGCGTATCGTCAAGGACGAGCGGCGCCACTTCGCGTTCTACCGCGCCCAGGCGCGGCTACGGCTGGCCGAGAGCGCGCGGGCACAGAAGGTGACGCGGTGGGTCCTGGAGCACCTCTGGTCCCCGGTGGGCACCGGCGTGCGCCCCCAGGCCGAGACCGACTTCGTCATCGCCGAGCTCTTCGGCGGCCAGGACGGCCGGGGTGCCATCACGGAGATGGACAACGTCGTGCACGCCCTGCCTGGCCTGGCCGGCGTCGGGCTCTTCGACCGTGCGTGCTCCCGCGTCATCGCGGCGGCCTAGTGTCCTGAGACGTGAATCGCCGGAGCGCCAGCGGAGGCGATGCTCCGCTGTGCCGGGT
>JBBDQS010000049.1 GCA_040905805.1 Egibacteraceae bacterium
GAGGCGCGGGGCCGCGCGGGGGCCGGGGCGGGGGCCGGCGGGAGGCGCGGGGCCGGGGCGACTAGGGCGACGGCGGTGACAATTGCTCCCGGGACCGGTCACGACCCTTCCACTCGACCAGGACCAGTGTGGCGTCGTCGCGCATCCTGCCGTCCTGGTGGTCGATCACGTTGCGCACGATGCGCCGGACCGCCTCGGGCGCCGGGAAGCCAGTGTCGAGCTCCCGGCCGACCTGCTCGACCAATTGCTCCTCGCCGAAGAACTCGCCCTCGTGGGAGCGCGCCTCCACGATGCCGTCGGTGAACAGCAGCAGGCGGTCCCCCGGCTGGAGGTTGGTCTCGGTCACGGCTGGCGCATCGCCGCCCAGCCCGACGGGCAGGGTCGGATCGTCCGCGCAGCGGGCGACGACCCGGTTGTCCCGCACGAGCAACGCCGATGGGTGGCCAGCCGAGATCGAGCGCACGGACCCGGTCTGGAGGTCGAGCTCGCCGAAGACCACCGTCGCGAACCGCTCGCCCCCGAACTCCTGCGCCACCGCGTCGTCGGCGGCCTGCCAGTGCTCGACCAGCGACCCGCCGCCCCGCCGGCTGTTGCGGTACGCCGCGATCGCCACCGCGGCGGTGAGCGTGGCGCTGAGCGAGTGCCCCATCGCGTCAAGGACCGCGAAGTGCAGCGTGTCGTCGCTGACCGCGTAGTCGAACAGGTCCCCGGCCACCTCGTAGGAGGGGACGAGGAGGCCGGTGACGATCAGCCGGGCGCTGGTCAGCGTCAGCGGTGGCAGCAGCATGCGCTGGGCCTCGGCGCGCAGCGCCATCGGCCGACGGCGTTGGGTGACCGCGATGCGGTCGCCGTAGGCGGACTTGGCCACGAGCACGTCGGTCACCAGGTCGGCCACCCGCAGCCACCGCTCGGTGCCGGCGTCCCGGCCGTCCGGCAGCACCACGTCCAGCACGCCGATGCGATGGCTGCCGTTGATCATGGGCAGCAGCAGGCGGGTGCCGTCACCCTCGGGCAGCTCGGCGGGCTCCTCGGCGCGGAAGACCCGGCCGGCCACCGTGCTGTCGATCGGCTTCGGCTCGGTCTGGTCGGCGCCCGGCGCGGTGAGGGCGCGCAGCTCCATCTGGTCGTGGTCGGCAAGGTGCATCTCGGCCCGGCGTGCGCCGAGCCGCACGATCATGCGGGTCACCTCGCCGGGCAGGTCGTCCGGCTCGAGGTGGCGGGACCGGCGCAGGAAGTCCTCCAGGACGCTTCCGAGGTCACCGGCCATGTCAGGAGTCCCTGGCGGTCGCTGCG
>JBBDQS010000050.1 GCA_040905805.1 Egibacteraceae bacterium
CGGTCGCGCAGCGACCGCCATGGAGGTGCTGAGACCGGCACGCCTGACTGCAAGCCCCGGGGGTCGATCAGCCGGGGGCCCGACCACACCAGGCGATCTGTGGACACGCGGCCCGCGGGCGGGCGTGGCGGTCACACCCCCGGCGTACGGTCGACCAACCACAGCGACCACCCCCGCGGAGCCAGACCATGACCATCCGGCGCACCAATCCCCGCAAGCAGGGCGAGATCGGCCTCGGGGCGGCCATCGCCTGGTTCCTCGCCGAGGGCTACGCGGTGTCGGTCCCGCTGTGCGACAACCAGCCCTACGACCTTGTCATCGACAGCGCGGCCGGCGGCCTCCAGAAGGTCCAGGTCAAGACCACGACGCAGCGGGGCCCCTACGGCAACTTCAGCGTGAAGCTCTGCACGACTGGCGGGAACCAGAGTTTCCACACCACCAAGCCCTGGGATCCGACCGCCTCCGACGTGCTCTTCATCCTCACCGATGAGGGCGACATCTACGTCATGCCTTCAGCGCGGATCACCGCGACGACCTGCATCAACCTCTGCGCGAAGTACGAGCGGTACCGGCGTGCCCGTTGGGCGATCCCTGAGGCGCCGGAGCAGCTGGTGGTGGGAGGAGGATTCGAACCTCCGTAGGCTAAGCCGTCTGGTTTACAGCCAGATCCCTTTGGCCACTCGGGCATCCCACCGGATCGACGCGGTCATGGTAGACCTCCCCCCGAACCCCCGCCAACCGACGAGGAGCACCCCATGGCCGACAGCAGCTTCGACGTCGTCGCCGAGGTCGACCGCCAGGAGGTCGACAACGCCATCAACCAGGCGTCGAAGGAGGTCGTCCAGCGCTACGACTTCAAGGGCACGGACGCCGAGATCGGCTGGTCGGGCGAGGCGGTCGCGATCACGGCCAACTCCGAGGAACGGGTCATGGCCGCGCTCGACGTGCTCAAGGACAAGCTGGTCAAGCGCAAGGTCAGCCTGAAGTCCCTGGACTACGACGAGCCCAAGCCCGGCGCCCGCAACTCCTACCGGCTGGAGATCTCCCTGGTCAACGGCATTCCGAGCGACAAGGCCAAGGCCATGGTCAAGGACCTCAAGGGCTCCAAGCTCAAGGTGCAGGCCGCGATCCAGGGCGAGCAGCTGCGCATCTCCGGCAAGTCACGCGACGCCCTCCAGGACGCCCAGGCCCTCCTGCGCCAGAACGACCAGGACCTGCCCCTGACGTTCACCAACTACAAGTAGACGCCGCCCGCCGGCGCCCCGCGGGCGGCGGGGGGTCTGGCGCACC
>JBBDQS010000051.1 GCA_040905805.1 Egibacteraceae bacterium
CGCAGGTGCTCGTCGACCTCAGTGCGCTTTAGGTCGGAGAGCTCGTCGCGCTGGGTCGCCGCGTCGGCGGCCAGCGAGTCGAGGGACACCTTCGCGCCGAGCAGCTCGACCACCCGCTCGGCCAGGGCCAGGGTGCCCGCGAGGTAGCTGGCGCCCGCCAGGTAGTGCGGGACCCCCGCCCAGAGGCTCGTCGACTGCATCCCCGCCTCGGTGCAGGTGTGGTGCAGCACGCCGGTGATGCCCGTGGGTCCCTCGTAGCGCGTGGGGCGCAACCCGAGCTGGGCGCCGAGGACCAGGTCGGTGGTGGTGCCCGTGACCGGCACCGGCCTGGTGTGCGCCGCGTCCACCTGCAGGGCCCCGAGGGTCACGACCAGCTCGACGCCGAGGTCCTGGGCGAGGTGGGTGACCGCGGCGGTGAAGGTGCGCCACCGCAGGTTGGGCTCCGTTCCCTGGAGGACCACCAGGTCACGCTCGATGCCGGGGACCGCGCTCCAGGAGAACAGGTTGCCCGGCCATTCGATCCGCCGGCGGCCTTCCCCCGCGTTGCGCACGTGGGGCCGGGTCGCCTGGAAGTCGAAGAAGTCCTCCGGGTCGATCTCGGCGAAGCCCTCGGCATCGGTCTCGGCGGCCAGCACCTCCACGGCCCCCGACGCCGCCTCCCCCGCGTCGTTCCACCCCTGGAAGGCTGCGATCAGCACGGGCCGGCGCAACACGGGCGGCCGCTTGCGTATCGTCACCACGTTGGCCACGTCGTCGCTCCTCTCGTCCTCACGACCCGCCCGCTCGCCGCAGGAAGTCGGTCAGCGCCGGCCCCACGATCCGGTGGCGGGTGAGCTGCACCTCGTGCCGGCCCGCCGGCACGACCAGCTCCTCGTCCCGCGCCAGCACGCGTCGCAGCTCGGCATAGTGCGTCGGGTCGACCGCGGGGTCGCGGTCACCGCGCACCAGCAGGACTGGGCACCGCAGCGCCGTCAGCGCCTCCACGTCGACCCGCACCTCGAGCCCCGCGGCGTCGCGCCGGCACACGTCCTTCCACGCGTCGTCGCCGCCCTGGGGGGCGTGCAGACCCGCCAGGTGCTTGGCCCACACCGGGTACTGCGACTCCAGCCGGTCGGGATCGAACTCGGTACGCCAGGCGGTCAACCCCTCGTGCTCGCGGATGCTCACCCCCACGAGCGTCAGGGACGCGAAGACGGCCGGTCGGCGGGTCGCGAGGTCCAGCGCCGCCTGCCCGCCCATGCTGAACGCCGCGACGTGCACGGGCCCATCCAGGTCGGTGAGGTAGCGCTCGACCGCGTCGACCAGCACCCCGCGGGTGTAGGAGCCGTCCGCGGGCAGGGGCGTCCGGCCATGGCCGGGCAGGTCCGGAAGGTGCACGTGCCAGCGCTCCGCCAGCGGGCGGACCAGCTTGGACCAGTGGTAGCGGCCCGTGCCGATGCCCCCGTGCAGCAACACCAACGGCGCGGCGCTGTCCTGGCCCTCCCTCTCGGCGTACACGGTGCCGATGCTAGTCGCCTTCGTGCCGGACGCAGCAGCGGCGGCCCGGCGGCGTAGCCTGGGCCGAGTCCCCCTCCACCCAAGGATGCGTCGCCATGAGCCTGCAAGTCGGCATCGTCGGCCTGCCCAACGTCGGCAAGTCGACCCTGTTCAACGCGGTCAGCGCCGCGGGAGCCGAGGCGGCCAACTACCCGTTCGCGACGATCGAGCCCAACGTCGGTGTGGTCCCGCTGCGCGACGAGCGCCTGGAGACGCTCGCGCGCCTGGCCGCGTCGGCCAAGACCACCCCGACCAGCGTGGAGTTCCTCGACATCGCCGGGCTCGTCGCCGGCGCGAGCCGCGGGGAGGGACTCGGCAACCAGTTCCTCGCCCACATCCGCGAGGTCGCCTGCATCGTGCACGTCGTGCGGTGCTTCGACGACCCGGACGTGGTGCACGTCGACGGCTCGGTCGACCCCGCCCGGGACGTGGAGGTCATCAACACCGAGCTCCTGCTGAAGGACCTGGAGACGGTCGAGCGCCGGGCGGACCGCGCCGCGCGCACCGCCCGCGCCGGTGACCGGGCCGCCGTCGCCGAGGCCGAGCTGCTGGCCCGGCTGCGCGACCACCTGGCGGCGGGGGAGCCGGCCCGCTCCTTCCCCCCCAGCGAGGAGGCCGCGGCGGTGTCCCGGGAGCTCGGCCTGCTGACCGCCAAGCCGGTCCTCTACGCCGCCAACGTCGGGGAGTCCGAGATCGCCGGCAACCACCACACCGACGTGGTGCGCGCCATCGCCGACAAGGAAGGCGCCGAAGCTCTGGTGGTCAGCGCCGAGGCCGAGGCGCAGATCGCCGAGCTCGACCACAGCGAGCGCGCCGAGTTCCTCGCCGACCTCGGGCTCGAGCACTCCGGGCTCGACCAGCTCGTCGCCGCCGCCTACCGCCTGCTCGGCCTGATCACGTTCTTCACGGCGGGCCCCACCGAGTCCCGGGCCTGGACCATCCGGGAGGGGACGAAAGCCCCCGAGGCTGCCGGGGAGATCCACAGCGACATGCAGCGCGGGTTCATCCGTGCCGAGGCGATCGACTACACCGCCTACGCCGAGCTCGGCAGCGAGGCGGCCGCGCGCGACGCCGGCAAGCTGCGGGTGGAGGGCAAGGACTACCTCGTCCGCGACGGCGACGTGCTGCTGTTCCGCTTCAACGTGTGACTTGACGCGTGTGCCCGCTGGATCGGTATCGCTTTCGCGGGCGTCTTGATGAGGCAACACGAGCCATTGTGGAACTCAACAGGCTGTCGCAGAATCAGTCGACCGCGCCACCGTTGGCGCCCTGGGCGACGTGTCCGCGTTACGCGCACCCACGCCGGCGAAGTGTCCGCGTTACGACGTGTCCATACGGCGGCTCCCCGTCCGCCAGCAGGCGTGTGCGCATGCTGGTCGGCGCGGCTTCAAGTTCTCGACCTATGCCACCTGGTGGATCCGCCAGGCCCTGCAGCGCGGGACGGCCAACACCGAACGCACCATCCGCCTGCCGACCGGCGTGCACGCCAACCTGCTGAAGGTGCGCGCGGCCGAGGCCCGCCTCGGCGCCGAGCTCGGCCGCCCGCCGTGCCTGGACGAGCTGTCCGAGGCGACCCGCCTGGACGAGGACGAGGTCCGCCAGGTGCTGGCGGCCGACTTCGCCGTGACGTCGCTGGACAAGCGGGTGTCCGCCGACGACGACGCCGCCGAGCTCGGCGCCCTGGTCGCGCGGTCCGGTGACGCGCCCGCGGACGAGGTCATCGATCAGCTGTTCCTCGAGGACGTCTTCGAGACCGCGCGCAAGAAGCTGTCGGAACGCAGCTGGTACGTGCTGAAGCGCCGGTACGGCCTGAACGGGTCGGAGCCGTCCACCCTGCAGGCGCTCGGCACCGAGCTCGGTGTGTCGCGGGAGACGGTGCGCAAGATCGAGCAGCAGGCCCTCGCCCGGCTGCAGCGCGCCCTGACGCCCGTGGGGTAGGCCTCAGGGGTGGCGCAGATCCCGATCCGGGCGGCCGCCCGCCCGCGGGAAGTCCCACGGGTAGCCGCGGTCGGGCACGCTCACCCGGGTCAGCCGGCTGAGGTCGTCCTCGGCGAGCGCGAGGTCCGCAGCGGCCAGGCTCGCGTCCAGCTGGTCGGCGTGGCTGGCGCCGATGATGGGGATCGTCGAGGGCTGTGCCAGCACCCAGCCGACCGCCACCGTCGCGGGCTCGCTCCCCCGGGCGTCAGCGACCTCGCGGACCGCGTCGAGGGTGGCCCAGCCGCGCTCGTCGATGTTGTCCACGAACTGCGCGAAGCGGCCTTTGCCCTCCGCGGTCTCGCCCTGCACGTACTTGCCGGTCAGGAAGCCCGCGGCCAACGGGGACCAGGCCAGGATCCCCAGGCCGTTGGCGTGCGCGGCCGGCAGCGTCTCCAGCTCGATCTGGCGCTCCACCAGCGAGTACTGGGGCTGCAGGGACACGAAGCGGTCATCTCCTCTGGCCTCCTGCAGGCGACATGCCCGCTCCAGCTGCCAGCCGACGAAGTTCGAGATCCCCACATAGCGCACCTTGCCCGAGCGCACGAGGTCATGGAGCGCCGACAGCGTCTCGTCGAGCGGGGTGGTGGGGTCCCACGAGTGCAGCTGGAACAGGTCGACGTGGTCGGTGCCGAGGCGGCGCAGGCTCGCCTCCAGCGCCGCGATCAGGTGGCGGCGGTTTGATGAGCGGTCGTTGGGGCCGGGCCCGGTGGCCGCGTGGGCCTTGGTCGCGATGACGACGTCGTCGCGGTCCGCACCAAGCAGCTCCCCGAGGATCTCCTCGCTGCGTCCGCCGGTGTACACGTCGGCGGTGTCGAAGAAGGTACCGCCCGCGTCGCGGAAGCGTCCGACGATCGCCGCGGACTCGTCGCGATCTGCCGGGCCACCGAACGTCATCGTGCCGAGGCACAGCTCGCTCACGACCAGGCCGCTGCGGCCGAGGTAGGTCTGCTGCATGATGTTCTCCTGCTACCATGTCGGGCTGCGGGCGGTTAGCTCAGTTGGGAGAGCGCCGGCTCGACAAGCCGGAGGTCACAGGTTCAAGCCCTGTACCGCCCACCCCGTTGGATGATCGTGTCGCTCCGTACCCTGAGTCCCTTGCTGTCTCCCATGACTGGTCCTTCCTCGTGGGTCGTCTCCGGTCCCATCTGGTGCCGGAGCGCGGAAACCTCAGGCAGCGATTTCGTTGCCTTCCGCGTCGAAGGGATGCAGCTTGCGGGGATCGTGGCGCCGGAGCGCCTCGATCGCATCGTTGAGCTCGTCGGCATGGTCGGTGTGGGCACCGACGACGTCGACCGCGCCTCCGACACCGGCTCCGGCCGCCACGCCACCGACGGTCGCCCGCACAGCCTTCTCGCCCATCCGCGCATCGGCCTGGCTGTGTCGGTGACCGCCCGCCAAGGCGGCTTCGTCGGTGTGCTCGTCGCGGTCCATGGTCCGAGCCTTCCCCGGCGGCCCGTGGGCTCACACGCCCGTCACGTGGGAGCCGCCCTCGAGCCGCACCTGGTAGGCACGGTGGGCGCCCCCTCCGGAAGGGTTCGCTGCTGGCGCGGGCACCACTCCGTCGCGCGGGTCTTGGCGTGGCGTCTACGACAGGATTACAGGATGTCGCGGTTGCGGCGGTTGTCGGCGTCCAACCAGCCGCCATGGGACCCGCAGCACGGATTCGGGTTGTACCGGGACAGCCGCGTGCCGCATCCGGGGAACTCGCAGGACCGCGGTCGCGGCCCGGGGTGCTGGGTGAGCGGCTTGCCGTTCTGCAACGTCATGGCCCGCTCGACTCGGCGTCGGGGCATTGCATCCACTGTCGACCTCCTGATCCACGCACGACGGGTTCGACGCGATCGCCGGCCAGGGACCGGGTCGGTATGCCGCACCCTACCCACCAGAAGGCGGGGCGAAACGGGCGGCGGCAGCACGCGAAGGCATGAGCGGAGGCCGGAGGGGGTAGCCATGTGGCGCACCAGGCCAATCGCGGAGCTGCCTCGACGGTCTGCGTCGTCCCTGTTCGCCGACCGGGAGGGTCCTCGTGTCCATCGTGCCGCCCCCGCGCCCGTCACCTGCGCGCCCGGTCCTGCCCTCTCCGCGCGGCCCCCTCAGCGAGTTCGTCCTGGCGCACCTCGTCGCGCCACCGGGCCCGCTGCCCGCGGCGCCCGCAGCGGCCGACGACCCCCTTGCCGGCGACGACACCCAGCTGGCGCTCTACCTCTGCTACGAGCTGCACTACCGCGGCTTCGCCGGAGTCGACGAGCGGTGGGAGTGGGAACCGTCCCTGCTCGCGTTCCGGCGGGAGCGCGAACAGGCCTTCGAGCGACGCCTCGCCGACGAGATCGGGGCGTTCACCGCGGACGGCGACGTGGCCACGGCACTGATCGACCTCCTGGACGCCCATGACGGCCCGTCCCTCTCGCACACCATGCTCAGCACCGGCACGCTCGCCCACATGCGCGAGTTCGCGATGCACCGCTCGGCGTACCAGCTGAAGGAGGCGGACCCGCACAGCTGGGCGCTGCCGCGTCTGTCCGGCCCCCCGAAGGCCGCCCTGGTGGAGATCCAGGCCGACGAGTACGGGCAGGGCGTCTGCAAGGACATGCACGCCGAGCTGTTCGCCCTGACCATGCGCGAGCTCGGTCTGGACGACACCTATGGCGCCTACCTCGACCTCTTGCCGGGACCGACGCTGGCGACCGTCAACCTCGTGTCGCTCTTCGGGCTGCACCGGCGCCGGCGCGGGGCGCTGGTGGGTCACCTCGCCGTGTTCGAGATGACGTCGGTCGAGCCGATGGGGCGCTACAGCGCCACCCTGCGTCGGCTGGGACTGTCGGCGTGGGCGCGACTGTTCTACGACACCCATGTCGTGGCCGACGCCCATCACCAGACGGTGGCCGCCCGCGACCTGGCCGGCGGCCTGGTGCGCGCCGAACCCGAGCTCGCCCGCGACGTGCTCTTCGGGGCCCGGGCGATCATGCACGTGGAAGGTGCGTTCACCCGCATGATCCTCGCGGCGTGGGCCGCCGGGGGCACCGCGCTGCGCATGCCAGCCCGCCGCGAGTCCGTCGCGTGACGCCCACCCGCCGGGTCGCGGGGTGAGGACCCTGCCGGCGCCGGTCAGCGACGTGCTGCCCATCCGGTCCCGGGAGATGCCGTCCCACGCACCCCCGCGGCGCTATGCTCGGTCGTCTGGTCTGGTCTGGGGCAAAGGTGAGCTATATGCGCGGTCGTGTGGCAGGGGTGCTCCTCCTGGCGGCCTTGATCGTTGGCCTGCTGCCCCCGCTGTCGGCGACGGGCAGCGAGCTCGTGCCCCGTCTGCGCCACGTGGTGATGGAGGGCCTGCCGGCGGCCGTCACCGGCGAGGCCGGCCTGTCGCAGCAGGTCCTGGCGCCAGCCGCGTTCTCCCTGGTCGGGGTCTCGGTGCCCGAGGGGACCCGGGTGCTCCTGCGCACGGGCGACGCCGCGGGTGTCTGGTCCCCGTGGGTGGAGACCGAGGCGCTGGCCGACGACGGTGACGGGCCCGAGCCGGGCAGCCACGAGGCCGCCGAGGCCCGCCCGGGGTGGGAGCGGATGAGCGAGCCCCTATGGGTCGGTGAGGCGTCGCACCTGCAGGTGCGCGTCCTCGGGGGTGACCCCGGCGACGTCGCGGTCCACCTGGTGGACTCACTGGGCTTGTCCCGCTCCCTGCTGCAGCGGTTCGTGGATGCCTGGCGGGCGCCGTGGCGTGCGGCGGGCATCACCGAGGCGCAGGCGAGCACCCGGCCGCCGATCGTGACCCGGGCCCAATGGGGTGCGGACGAGTCGCGACGCCGTGGCAACCCCGCGCACTCGGCCAGCACCCGTGCGGGCATCCTGCACCACACCGCCGGCTCCAACGACTACACCCCGGAGCAGGCTCCGGGCATCGTGCGGGCGATCTACGCCTACCACACGGGCGCCCTGGGCTGGTCCGACATCGGCTACAACCTGCTCGTCGACCGGTTCGGGACCATCTACGAGGGTCGTGCCGGGGGGCTGGAGCAGGGGGTCATCGGTGCGCACGCCGGTGGTTTCAACACCGAGACGTTCGGGATCTCGATCATCGGCACCTTCATGTCCGCGCTGCCCCCGGGGCCCGCCCGCAGCGCGGCGGTCAGCGCGATCGCCTGGAAGTTCCAGCAGCACGGCATCAACGCCGACCCCAACGCCACCGTGGACATCGTGAGCCGGGGGTCGACCCGCTACCCGCAGGGGGCGACGGCGCGCATGCACACCCTCTCGGCGCACCGCGACGTGTCGGCCACCGCGTGTCCAGGCGACGCCCTCTACGCCCACATGGGCGAGCTGCGCCAGCAGGTGTACGCCGGTGTCCCACCCCCGCCGCCGGTGCCGGTGCCACCACCCCGTCGTCTGCTGCCGGACCTTCCGGGCATGCTCCCCGAGCTCGACCTGCCCCTGACCGACGCCGACCTGCCGGTCACCCCGCCGACGGTCCCACCGGCGGTGTCCGAGCGCCGTCCCACCATGCGCCTGCGGGACCTCGTGCCGTGGTGACGGGGGCCTGTCCTCCTGGAGCGGGGTCCGCGACCGGCAACCGGTAGTCTGGAGGTCCACACCGCCGCTCGGGCGGTGCTGCTCCCCGAACCGAAGGACCGCTGGCATGTCCGCACGCGAAGACCTGCGCAACGTCGCCATCGTGGCGCACGTCGACCACGGCAAGACCACCCTGGTCGACGCGATGCTCTGGCAGTCGGGGGCGTTCCGCGCCAACGCCGACGTGAACGAGCGGGTGCTCGACTCCGGCGACCTGGAGCGCGAGAAGGGCATCACGATCCTCGCCAAGAACACGGCGGTGCGCCACGGCGACGTGAAGATCAACATCATCGACACCCCCGGCCACGCCGACTTCGGCGGTGAGGTCGAGCGGGGTCTGTCGATGGTCGACGGCGTGGTCCTGCTCGTCGACGCGAGCGAGGGTCCTCTGCCCCAGACGCGCTTCGTGCTGCGCAAGGCGCTCGAGGCCCACCTGGCGCTCGTGCTGGTCATCAACAAGGTCGACCGTCCGGACGCGCGCATCGCGGCCGTGCTCGACGAGGTGTACGAGCTGTTCCTGGACCTGGACGCCACCGAGGGCCAGATCGACTTCCCGATCGTCTACTGCAACGCACGGGCCGGTCAGGCGTCGCTCGACCCTGCGGTCCCCGGCGAGAACCTCGGTCCGCTGTTCGACACCGTGCTCAGCGCCATCCCGGCCCCGACCTACGACCCCGAGCACCCGCTGCAGGCGCTGGTCACCAACCTCGACGCGTCGCCCTACGTGGGACGACTGGCCCTGTGCCGGATTCGTCACGGGACCCTGCGCCGCGGGCAGCCGGTCGCCTGGTGCCGCGTGGACGGCACCACCGAGCGGGTCAAGATCACCGAGCTGTACGTCACCGAGTCGCTCGAGCGGGTCGACGCCGAGGAGGCCGGGCCGGGCGACATCATCGCCGTCGCGGGCCTGGACGAGGTCACCATCGGCGAGACCCTGGCCGATGCCGACGACCCCCGGCCACTGCCGGTCATCACGGTGGACGAACCGAGCCTCGGGATGACCCTCGGCATCAACACGTCCCCGCTGGCCGGCCAGGACGGCAAGAAGCTCACGGCGCGCCTGCTGCGCAACCGGCTCGACGCCGAGCTCGTCGGCAACGTCAGCGTGCGTGTGCTGCCGACCGAGCGACCCGACACCTGGGAGGTGCAGGGACGCGGCGAGCTCGCCCTGGCCATTCTGGTGGAGACGATGCGCCGCGAGGGCTTCGAGCTGACCGTCGGCAAACCCCGGGTCGTGACCCGCGACATCGACGGGGTGCGCCACGAGCCGATCGAGCGCCTGTCGGTCGACGTGCCCGAGGACTACCTCGGCGTCGTGACCCAGCTGCTCGGGCTGCGCAAGGGACGCCTGGAGCAGATGACCAACCACGGCAGCGGCTGGGTGCGCATGGAGTACCTGGTGCCGGCACGCGGCCTGATCGGGTTCCGCACCGAGTTCCTCACCGAGACCCGCGGCACCGGCCTCATGCACCATGTCTTCGACCGGTTCGAGCCGTGGCACGGGGACCTGCGCACGCGCCCCACCGGCAGCCTGGTGGCCGACCGCACGGGGACCACGACGGGGTTCGCGCTGTTCAACCTGCAGGAGCGGGGGACGCTGTTCCTCGGCCCCGGCATGCCCGTCTACGAGGGCATGATCGTCGGGGAGAACGCCCGGTCCGAGGACATGGACGTCAACCCGACCAAGGAGAAGAAGCTCACCAACGTGCGCGCCTCCTCGTCCGACGACATGGTCAAGCTGGTCCCCCACCGCCAGCTGTCCCTCGAGCAGGCCCTCGAGTTCATCCGCGTGGACGAGGCCGTCGAGGTCACGCCCAAGGCCGTGCGGCTGCGCAAGGCCGTGCTGAACGTGCGCGAGCGGCGCCGGGCCTCCTGAAACCCGTCTGGTGCGACCGCGTCAGGTGACCGCGGTGGCGGCGCACCGCCACGACTCGACCGGCGAGGTGGCGCACCAGCACGCGGGCCCGCAGGTCCCCCGGCCGGCCATCGGCACGGCCCGCAGGCCGCCGACCAGCCGCCGGCCCTCCTCCTCACCGAAGGCGGTCAGGGCGTAGCGCCCGTCCGGCAACGCACACAGGTAGCCCTGGGCGGCGAGCCGTTGCAGATGCGCGGCGGCCTGCGCCGACTCGATGCCGAGGAAGTCGCGCAGCACGGCGGCGTCGAGACGGTCGTCGTACCCGCCGCCCCGTAGCCACAGCACGACCTCGAGCACCTCCTCGCGCCAGTACAGGCTGCGCAGGGCTGGATCCTTGGGTTCCCCGACGGTGGTCATGGCTGCTCCGTTGCGGCGGATGGGTGCTCCGGACTCTGCCCCCGACCGTACGGGTTCAACCGCGGTGAAAGTCAAGGGGCGGGCGCGACATCGCGCTCCTCAGACGCCGGCGTCGGCCTCGGCCGGCTCGACGATCAGCTCCAGGCCCGCCATCTCCACGACGCGCACGCGGGTGTCGCGCTCCAGCGGCCCGCTGCGGCTGCGCGCGCGCCACAGCGCCCCGCTGACCCAGACCTGGCCCGTCTCGCCGTCGGCCCGGCGCACGACCCCGGTGTCGCCGATCATGGTGCCCCCCTGCCCGGAGAACAGCGGGCTCTTCTGGCTGCGCACGGCGAACCGCCCGATCCCGAGCGCCACCACCCCCACGGCGGCCGCGATGGGCACCAGCACCTCGAGGCCGATAGCGACGCCGCTGGCCTCGGGGAACAGGAACAGCCCGCCGAGGACCAGCGCGACCGCCCCGCCCACGGCGAAGATGCCGACCCCGGGCGCGAACAGCTCGGCGGCGAACAGGGCGGCCGCCAGCAGCAGCAGGGCCACACCAACGAAGTTGACGGGCAGGACCGCCAGCGAGAACAGCCCCAGCAGCAGCAGGATGCCGCCGACGACCAGCCCCACCCCACCCGACGGACTGATGAACTCGTAGAGGATCGCCAGCGGCGCGATCGACATGAACAGGAAGGCGATCTGGGGGTTGGCCAGCGTCTGCAGGATGGAGCGGGTCCACGACAGCTCGTAGTCCACGGTGGTGGCGCCCGCAGTCGCGAGGGCCACCGTCTCACGGGTCCCTCCGGAGCGCACCAGCTCGACCTCGGTGCCGTCGATCTCGGCCAGCAGCTCGGTGAGGTTGGGGGCGACCAGGTCCACGGCGCCGACCTCCACGGCCTCGGTCGCCCCCGCCGACCGGCCCTCGCGGACCGCCTCCACCGCGAAGTCCACGTCGCGGCCGCGCTCGCGGGCGATCTCCGCGACGTAGGCGGCGAAGTCCTCGACCACCTTGTCGATGACCTCACCGCCCTGGGCGTCCACCGGGGTCGCCGCGCCGATGTTGGTCCCGGGCGCCATGGCGGCGACGTGCGCCGCGAAGGTGATCACGGCCCCGGCCGACGCCGCACCACCGCCCGGGGGGGACACGTAGACGACCACCGGCACGGGGGCCAGCAGCGCGGCCTGCACCATCTCCCGCGTCGACGTGACGAGCCCCCCCGGTGTGTCGAGCTCGACCACCAGCGCCGCATGCCCGCCGTCCTGCGCCGCACCGATCGCATCGGTGAAGTGTCCCGCGACGACCGGGGTGATCGGCCCGCGGATCTCGGCGCGCAGCACCGTGGCGCCCTGCGCGCGGGCCCCGCCCGCGGACAGCACCACGACGCCGAGCAGCAGCGCGACGGCGGCGACCAACCGGCGCGCGCTGCGGGACCTGGCCGAGGTGTGCACGACCCCCATTCTGGCACGCCGACCCCGCAGGGCGCCGCCCGGCGGGCGGGCGGCTACTCGATCGTGAGGGGCCTGGGGTCGTCGGATCCGGTCGGGTGCGCCACGGCCTGGACGTCGGCGTCGAACGGCGCACTGGCCATGCGCACCGCGACGCCGTCGACCAGGCAGTAGTCGAGCCCGATCACCCCACCGGCGTCGGCGACCGCGTCCATCGCCGGCTCCCAGAGCTCCTCGGGGACCTCCAGGGCGTCCAGCGGCCCGAAGCGCAGCTGGGCCTCGGAGATCAGCTGGCTGACGACCGTGATCGTGTTCACGTCTGCACCTGACGAGCGTGTCGAGCACCCAGAGCCATCCGACGACGCTACCGCAGGCAGCGGGTCCTGGCGAGGTCACCGTTTGACCGGGGGTCGACCGGGTGAGGAAGGGTGCATGACCGCTGACCCCTCGGCTCCGGCCCCCCCCGACACCACCGGGGGGCGGGGCGATCCGCGTCCCCTGGTCCGAGCCGGTCGCGTGGCCTGGGCGGCGGTGGGTGTGCTGGTGCTGCTCGTCGCCGCCGGGGTGGTCGTCGGACAGCTGTCCCTGGTGGTCATCCCCCTGGTGCTCGCCCTGTTCCCCGCGGCGCTGCTCGCACCCGCCGCCCGTCTGCTCAAGCGCCTGGGCGCGCCCCCGGCGCTTGCCGCCCTCGTCACCATCCTCGGGGCGCTGCTGGTCCTGGGCGCGGTGGTCGCGCTGCTCGTCCCCACCGTGGCCGCCGAGCTGCCCGCCCTCACCGAGTCGGCCCGTGCAGGCGTCGACGACCTGCTCCGAGCCGCGCCCTTCGAGGTCAGCGGCATCGGGGACGTCGTCGACGCCGCCGGTGAGCAGCTGGGTGAGACCGGCAATGTGGCCGACACGGCGGTCCAGACGGCCACGGCCGTCGTCCACGGGGTCGTGGGGCTCCTGTTCGGCCTGGTCGCCCTCTTCTTCTACCTGAAGGACGGGGAGCGGATCGCGGCAGCCATCGGCGACCTCCTCCCCGACCACACCCGGGTCCACGCGGCGGCAATCAGCCGGCGGGTGTGGACCACCCTGGGCCGGTACTTCCGCGGCCAGCTGCTCGTCGCCGCGGTGGACGCCGTGCTGATCGGTCTGGGCCTGCTGCTCCTCGGCATCCCGCTCGCGGTGCCGCTGGCGGTGCTGATCTTCTTCGGCGGGCTCTTCCCGATCGTGGGTGCCGTGACCAGCGGCGTGGTGGCGGTACTCGTCGCGCTCGCCGACGCCGGCCTCGCCACCGCCCTGATCGTGCTGGGCCTCATCGTGGCCGTGCAGCAGCTGGAGAGCAACGTCCTCGAACCGGTGGTCCTCGGCAAGACGCTGGCCCTGCATCCCCTGATGGTGCTCCTGGCGATCACCGCCGGGGCGGTCACCCTCGGCGTCCTGGGGGCGTTCCTCGCCGTGCCCGTCGCGGGGAGCGTCGCACGGGTGGTGGACTACCTCCGCGGCCGCGACGGGGAGGACGGGGAGGACGGGGAGGACGGGGAGGACGGGGAGGACGGGGAGGACGGGGACGGGGAGGACGCGCCGGTCTCGGCGATGGCCAGCAGCTCGTAGCGGGGCGGGCGGGCGGGCCCCCCCGCCTGGCAGGTCAGCGGTCGCTCTGCCGGGTCACGCGCGACCCGCATGTCGACGGCGAAGCCGGACGCGTCCGGGCCGCCGAACGTGATGCGAAACGCGTCCCCGGCCAGGCGGCGCCGCTCGCGGTAGGTGAGGTCCGTGACGTGGTGGAGGTCGCACGCCACCCGCAGGGCGTGCTCGGCGGCCTGGACGACGAAGGGGTGGCAGGACCGGCCGCGGTAGTGAGGCAGGTCGAGCAGACCCCGGTCGTACAGCGTGGCGATCCGCGGGCCGTCGGCGGCCGCCACGTGGCCGTAGTACAGCCCGTGGGGCATGCACACGAGGTTGCCCGCGAACCGGTCCCCGCCGATGTGGGAGCACTCCCACGTCTGCGTGGCGCGCGCTGCGGCCATCGCCTTGACCAGGGGCTGCCCGAACTCCGCGCAGCACGCGTCGTGCCGGCCGTTGGTGCAGACCAGGTGCAGCGGCTCGTGGACCGGGGCGCCACCGACCGCTGCGCTGCGACCGAGCGCCGCCCAGTCCACGTCGAGCAGCTCCGCGACATCGTCGACCACCAGCTCCTCGACCAGCGCACGGTCGCTGCGCACGACGAAGCACCGCCGGCGGCCCGACGCACCGCCACCGGGGCGCCTGATGAGGATCAGCCTGGCATTGACCTGCTCGGCCACCGATCCGAGCTCGGCGGCCACCGCCGCCGGCAGCCGGCTCTCCAGGATCGCGTCCCGGCCCCAGGGCCCGGACTGCTCGAGGAGGATCCATCGCCGCACCAGGGAGGCGGTGCCGGCCAGGGGCTCTGCACGGGCCCGCGCCTCCGCGGCGCAGCGGTACCGCGTCACGACTCGATCATGAGCAGCGCCTCGCGGACCAGACGGGTGACCAGCACCCGGCGGCCCTCCTCGTCGAGGTGCCCGCCGAGGTCGCCCACGGCGAAGCGGTCCTGAGCCGCCACCCAGGCGACCGCCGGCGCGACCCGGCCGGGCAGGCGCACCGTGCGGTCGGCCAGCACCAGGGCCACGCCGTCGCCACGCTCCTCGACGCGGCACCACGACCCTGCCCGTCGGGTCACCACGGTCGCGTCGTCCACGGCATCGAGCGCCAGCACCTGGTGCAGCTGGCCGGTGAGCGATGCCGGCCGCGACGACCAGAACCCGTCCGTCGCCGCGCGGGCGGCTTCGGCGACGTCCAGTGCCTCCACGCGTTTGGCGACCGCGCCCAACCGGTCGGCCAGGTCCCCGACCAGCGCGGCCGGGTCGTGGGCGAACCCGGGAGGCAGGCTGCCGTGGCCGGTGTCGTCAAGCGCCTCGGCGATCGCCGCATCCACGGCGCCCCGCAGCACCTGTTCCCAGGTCACCATCCGCACCCCGATGGTGACGTGCACGGAGGGGCGGTCGGTGGTGCGCGCCGCGTGACGGACACCCTGGGGCACGTACAAGCACTCCCCGGCTTCCAGGGACACATCCAGCTCGGCCGCGTCGGCGTCGGTGTACGTCACCCACTGCTTGCGCCCGACGGTCTGCAGGGCGAAGACGTCGTGGGCGTCGGCGTGGATGCGCAGGCCGGCGGCCACCGGCGGGGTCACGTAGGCGTTGGCCTGGACCGGATGGGTGAGCACGCGCTCGAGGTCCCGGCAGAACGCCGCGAGCGGAGGCCAGGAACGCTGCAGGCCCTGCAGGACGATGGTGGCACCCTCGGCGAAGTGCCCGAAGACCTGGCCGGGGTCGGCCAGGTCGGAGACGGGCCGGGAGCCGATGCGGGCCCGTCGGGTGTAGGAGCCGACCGGCAGCGGCTCGCCATCGCGCACCAGCCGGAAGGCCGGTGCGCGCAACCCGGAGGCCGTGACGAGGCGGTCCACGTCGTCCAGGGACAGCAGGTCGGCGTAGCCCTCGGGGCACCGGTGATGGTGCGGCTGCCGCCCCCACCGCGTGCCGAGGAAGGCCTCGACGTCGCCCACGCAGCGGGCGAGCGCGTCGGGGCGTGCGGGCACGGGAACGCCGGTCGTCAGGCGTCGGTCCCGTCGGCGTCGGCACCGTCGCTCGCGTCCGCGGCGTCCCCGTCACCCGAGTCCGCGGCGTCCCCGTCACCCGAGTCCGCGGCGTCCCCGTCACCCGAGTCGGTGCCGTCGGCGTCGGCGCCGTCGGCGTCGTCCTGGGCGACCGAGGCCGTCGTCGAGGCGGGCCAGACCGTCTCGATCTCGTCGTCGGTCAGGCTCATCGGCTCGTTGTCGGTGGGTGCCTGCGGGATCTGCGTGCTCATGGCAAGGCTCCTGGGTCCACGGGTGCGTGCGGGCTGCGCTCGGTCGCGACGCTATCGCCGCGCCTCGGGGGAGGCAAGGACGACGTCACTCGAACGCGAACCCCAGCTCGTCGACGCACTGGTCGTAGCGGGCGTGCAGCTGCTCCTGGTCGCTCGCCCCGATGTACACCTCGGCGAGCTTGTAGCTGTAGCTGTCCTGGTCGTGCAGCTCCGAGAGCCGGTCCCCGGGCTCGACGACCAGCTTGATCGTGGTCCCCCCGACGCGCTCCTCGAGGTCGCGGATCTCCTCCTCGGTGGGCACCCGCGCCACGACGCCGTCCTCACGGAAGACGCGCAGGAACCACTTCGCCGCACACCCGTACGGCCCTTGCCGCCGGGGCGCCCGCGGCGGCTGGCCCAGGGCGAGGTCCAGCATCAGGGCGTGGTTGGCCAGGCCGTCGACGTCCTGCAGCAGCGGTGCGTGGGACTGCGAGTGCCGAGGGTTGACCTCCAGGACCGTGACCTGCTCGTCGGTCCAGAAGAACTCGACGTTGAACGTCGAGTGGTCGAGGTCGACCCGGCGATCTCCGGGGGCAGGTCTGCGACCTGGTCCATGACGTACTCGAACGGCTTGCCGACGCGGCCGATCCCCTCGCGGAGCTCCTCGGCGGCTCGCTTCAAATCCTGCGCGTCGGTCACCTCGATCGCCAGCTCGGAGGAGAACGCCTTGACCGGCCTGATCCAGTAGGGATAGGACAGGTCGATGGCGCCCAGGTCGTCGTCGTCGAACGGGTCGACGGCGGTGAACCGCGGGTACTCGTCGATCACCTTGCTCTGCTCGGCCAGCGGGATCTCCTCCCCGTGCTGGAGCTCCTCGTACCTGAAGAGCTGGTGGAACGCGTACCGGTCCGCATCCGGCAGCGCCTGCAGGGTCTCCAGGTTGAGCTGGTCGAGACCGAGCACGAACACGTTCTTGGGCACAGCGGCTCCTCGCGGCGGGTCCGGGGCAAGAACTCGAGGATTACCCCTCGTGCCGGTCGCTACACCCTGTCATCGCCGCCCCGCCGCGGACGTTAGGCTTCGCCTATGGACGCGCTGCTGTTCCTCGTGATCATGGTCGCCGGGCTGGCGGTGGCGGCGCTGGTGATCGGCCGCGCGCAGCGCGCCCCGTCCCCGGACGACCCGACCCGACCAGACCCCGCGCAAGCCCCGGCGGCGGACGACGAGGACGGCGGCGCGCCCGGCGGCGCCCCCTAGTGGGCAGCGCGGTCGGGTCCGAGGACACGAGCACGGGCGAGCGGGCCCTCGCCGGGCTGCTCGAGAGCTCCCACTACGCGGCACCGGAGGAGATGGCGTCCCTCGTCGCCCACCACGCCGGCGAGCTCGGGGCTCAAGAGGCGGTCATGTACCTCGTGGGCTTCGAGCAGCGGCTCCTCGTCCCACTGCCCGGCGACGGCGTCCCCCAGCGCGAGGCCATCTCGGTGGACCACACCCTCGGCGGCCGGGCCTTTCGCACGATCGAGGTGATGCGCCGCGAGGTCGGCGACGGGCTACGCCTGTGGGTCCCCATGCTGAACGGCACCGCCCGGGTTGGGGTCCTGGAGCTGGTCCTGCCGTGCGCCGACACGCTCACGGAAGGGCGCGCCCGCGCGTTCGCGGGGCTGGTGGCGACCCTGGTGATCACCAAGGGCCTCTACGGCGACGTCTTCACCCTCACCCGCCGAACCGAGCCGATGTCGCTGGCGGCGGAGATGCAGTGGGAGCTGCTGCCCCCGCTGACCTTCTCCGACGGCCGGGTCACCATCAGCGGGGTTCTGGAGCCGAGCCACCGGGTGGCGGGCGACACCTTCGACTATGCACTGAACGACGGGTGCCTGCATCTGCTCGTCATCGACGCGATGGGCCATGGCTTCGAAGCGACCCTGATGGCCACGGTGGTCATCGGCGTGTACCGCCATGCCCGCCGGCGCGGCCTGACCCTGCCCGAGACGTACGCGGCCATGGACGACGCGATCAACCGCCAGTTCGGCCTCGACCAGTTCGTGACCGGGCAGCTCGCCGAGCTGGACACGGCCACCGGACAGCTGCGCTGGCTGAACGCCGGTCATCCCCCGCCCCTGCTGACCCGGGGACAGCACGTGATCGGTGGGCTGTCGTGCGAGCCGACCCTGCCGATCGGCTTCGGCGGGGCGGTCGTCGAGGTCGTGGAGTATCAGCTTGAGCCCGGCGACCGACTGGTGTTCGTCACCGACGGCGTCTTGGAGGCACGCGCCCCGGACGGCGACTTCTTCGGGGAGGCCCGTCTAGGCGACCAGCTGCTGCGGGCGACCATGGCAGACGAGCCGGCGCCGGAGACCGTGCGGCGGCTGACGAGCGCGGTCATGGAGCACCAGGACGGACCGTTGCGCGACGACGCCACGGTCGTCCTGGTGGAGTGGAGCGGACGCGAGCGCACCAGCCCCCTCACGATCGGCCGTTCGTGGCCCCGTCCGCCTGCTTGAGCGCCACGACGAGCCCCTGGGTACCATGTGTGTATGGGTCCCACAGAGACCTGCGAGGTCTGCGGTACAGAGGTCGCACCCCACGAGGCGGTGCGCGCCGAGTTGGCGCTGAGCGACGCGTCGATATGCCCCACGCCGATGAGCTTTCATCCTGCGTGCTATGAGCGTGCGACCGAGGTCTGGGAGCAACCCGGCGAGGCGCTGTGCGACGTCGACCCGGAGTTCCCCGAGACCGCCCACTGGCTGGCGCGCTCCCGCCGGGACAGCTGAGGCGTCTGCGGTCACGCCGCATCCGGGTTCAGCGGCGTCTCCGAAGCAGCACTCTGGAAGTGGGCGCGTGGCCAGGCCACCTCCCTGGGCGCGTCGCCAGGCCAGCGCACCACCCCGGAAGTGGGCGCGTGGCCAGGCCACCTGCCCGGGCGCGTCGCCGGGCCAGCGCACCACCCTGGAAGGTGACCGCCTCGCCGTTGGCCGCCACCCGCCGCCCCTCGCTCCGCTGCGTCATACCGGGCGCAGGGTATCGTCCCGGGACGGAACGCGGTGTGGAAGGAACACAGGGTGTCGACGTCGACCCAACCCGGCAAGGCATGGTTGTCCGAGGAGGAGATCGCGCGGGTGCGCGAGCGCATGCCGATCGTGTACGTCGAGGCCGTGCCGGTCCGGGTCCACCATCTGGGCGGGGTGGAGCGGGTCGGGTTGCTGCTGCGCAACCGGCCGGACGGCACCATCAGCCGGGCGGTCGTGTCGGGGCGGGTCCTGTTCGGTGAGACGCTGCGCGAGGCCCTGTGGCGCAACCTGTCGAAGGACCTCGGTCCGGAGTCGTCACCGCAGCTGCCGCCGGACCCGTCGCCGTTCACCGTCGCCGAGTACTTCCCCGCCGACGCCCGCCGCACCGGCTTCACCGACCCCCGCCAGCACGCGGTCGCCCTGGCCTACCTCGTGCCGGTGCAGGGCGAGTGCCGACCGGCGGAGGACACCCTCGAGCTGACGTGGCTGTCCCCTGCCGAAGCGATCACCCCCGGCGTGGTCGCGGAGATGACCGGCGGGCAGGACCGCCTGGTCCGCCTCGCGCTCGCGCACGCCGGCTGCCTGCCCTAGCTAGCCCCGGCGATTCCCATGCATCAGATGACCGGGGGCTCGGCGTAGGTGCCGAAGACGTCCTTCAGCGCGGCGCAGATCTCCCCCAGCGTGGCTGCCGCTCGGACCGCGTCCATGATCACCGGGATGAGGTTGTCGTCGGTTGCTGCGGCGGCGCGGAGTCGCTCCAGCGCCCGCACCGTGGCGTCACCGTCGCGGCGGTCGCGGTAGCTGGCGAGCTTCGCCCGCTGGTCGCGCTCCATGTCGGCGGAGATCCGCAGGATCTCCAGCTGGTCGTCCTCGACGGTGTCGGTGTGGACATTGACCCCGACGATGCGCTTCTCGCCCTTCTCCACCTGCTGCTGGTAGCGGAACGCCGCGTCGGCGATCTCCGCCATGAACCAGCCCGACTCGATGCCGCGCAGCATGCCGCCGGTGACCGTACCGTCGGGCGACTGCTCCAGGATGCGGGCCAGGTAGGCTTCCGCGTCCGCCTCGACCCGGTCGGTCATCCATTCGACGAACCACGAGCCCCCGAGGGGATCGACCGTGTTGGCGACCTCGGTCTCCTCGGCGATGACCTGCTGGGTGCGCAGCGCGACCCGAGCGGCGTGCTCGCTCGGTAGCGCGAGGACCTCGTCGAGCGCGTTGGTGTGCAGGCTCTGGGTGCCGCCCAGGACCGCCGCGAGCGCCTCGATGGCCGTGCGCACGACATTGTTGTCCGGTTGCTGCGCCGTGAGGGAGACCCCGGCGGTCTGGGCGTGGAAGCGCATCAGCATCGCCTTGTCGTCGGTCGCCCCGTACCGCGAGCGCAGCCACCGGGCCCAGATGCGGCGGGCGGCGCGGAACTTGGCGATCTCCTCGAAGAAGTCGATGTGGGCGTCGAAGAAGAACGACAGCCGGGGACCGAAGACGTCCAGGTCCAGCCCCCGGGCCTGGCCCAGCTCGACGTAGCTGAAGCCCGCGGCCAACGTGAACGCCAGCTCCTGGGCCGCCGTGGAGCCGGCCTCGCGGATGTGGTAACCCGAGACCGAGAGCGGGTGGTAGCGGGGCATGTGCTCGGTGGTGAACGCCATCAGGTCGCCGATGAGGCGCAGGTGCGGCGGGGGGGGGAAGAGCCACTCCTTCTGGGCGATGTACTCCTTGAAGATATCGGTCTGCAGCGTGCCCCCCAGCGCGGCCGGGGCGAACCCCTGGCGTTCGGCGGCCACGCAGTACATGGCGAAGATCACCACCGCCGGGGCGTTGATGGTCATCGAGGTGGTGATGTCGCCGAGCGGGATACCGTCGAACAGGCGCTCCATGTCCGCGAGGGTGTCCACCGCGACGCCGCAGTGGCCCACCTCCCCCTCGCTCTGCGGCTCGTCGGAGTCCCGCCCCATCAAGGTCGGCATGTCGAAGGCCACGCTGAGGCCGTGCTGCCCGGCCTGCAGGAGGTCGTGGTAGCGCTGGTTGGTGTCCTCGACGCTGCCGAACCCCGCGAACTGCCGGATCGTCCAGGGCCGTCCGCGGTACATCGACGGGTAGACCCCCCGTGTGAACGGGTACAGGCCGGGAAAGCCGATCCGCGAGAAGTCCGGGGAGTAGACGTGCGGACCCACCAGCGCCGGCACCGGGACATCCGAGAGCGTCGTGAAGGCCGCGTCGCGTTCAGGGGTGGCGGCGCTGCGGCGCTCCCACTCGTCGGCGAGGCGCCGAAGGTCGTCGGGGGTCATCGGGTCCGCCTGACGTCGTGCCGGCCGGCGCGGAGTCCGGGATGCCTAACAGGACTGCCCTGCCCATGCTATTGCCTCCACGTCGACCTCGACCGTGACGGTGCGGTGGGCGGCGGTGGCGGGCTACGATCCCGGCACGGCCGCGGCCCTGACCGGGACGCGGAGCCCAGCACCGAAGGGAGACGCGGTGGTCGTTGACGCGCAGCGTTGGGACCGCCAGTACGCCGAGCACGACCCCCCCACCTTCGAGGATCCCAGCGCCCAGGTGGCCGAGGAGGTTCTGCACCTGCCCCCGGGCCGGGCACTGGACCTCGCGGGCGGGCGCGGTCGGCACGCGATCCCGCTGGCCGAACGGGGCTGGGACGTCACCGCCGTCGACTTCTCCCAGCAGGCCCTGCGGCAGGGCGGGGAGCTCGCGGCCCAGCGGGGCGTCACGGTGCAGTGGGTCCACGCGGACCTGGAGTCCTGGGACCCGCCCGCGAGCGCCTTCGAGCTGGTGCTCATCGCCTACCTCCAGGTGGACACCGCAGTGCTCGCCGCCGTGCTCAGCCGGGCCGCGGGTGCCGTGGCACCTGGCGGTCGTCTGGTCGCCGTGGGCTACGGGCAGGACGCGTCCGGACCGACCCAGGCGGGTCCGTCCGAACCCGCACGGCGGTACGACCTCGCGGTCGCCACGGCCGCCGTCGGCCCTCTCGTGGTCGAGCGGGCCGAGCTGGTCGAGCGCACCATCGAGCGTGCGGAGGGCAGCCGGGTCGCCGTCGAGGCAGTGGTGCGTGCCGTGCGCCCGGCGGTGACCCCATGAGCGATGTGCCGGCCGACATGGCCGTGCCGGAGTGCCTGCTCGTCGATGGCGCCGTGGTCCGCGAGCACCCTGCGTACGCGGGCTACCTCGCAGAGCTCGACGAGAAGGACTACCGCCGGCTCTACCGGTTCATGGCGCTGGCCCGGCGACTGGACACCCAGGCGGTCAACCTCGGTCGCCAGGGGCAGCTCGCCGTCTACCCACCCTCCCGGGGCCAGGAGGCGGCGCAGGTGGGTGCCGCCTACGCGCTGGCGGGTCAGGACTGGATCGTCCCGTCCTACCGGGAGCTCGGGATGGCGCTGGTCCGCGACGTGCCACCGGAGGCCCTCCTGCACCTGTGGCGGGGCACCTGGCACGGCACCTACGCGCCCGACGCGCACCACTTCGGCTTGGTCTCCATCCCCGTCGGCACCCAGGCGCTGCACGCCGTCGGCTTCGCGATGGGCGCCCGTCTGGACGAGGCCGACCTGGTGGTCCTGGCCTGCATCGGTGACGGGGCGACCAGCGAGGGCGACGTCCACGAGGCGATGAACTTCGCGTCGGTCTACGACGCGCCCTGCGTGTTCTTCGTGCAGAACAACCAGTACGCGATCAGCGTGCCGGTGGCCCGCCAGATGCATGGCCCGACCATCGCGCACCGGGCGATCGGGTACGGCATGCCGGGCTACCGGTGCGACGGCAACGACGTGCTGGCGACCTACGCGGTGACGCGCCGGGCCGTGGACCGGGCGCGGGCCGGCCACGGGCCGTCCCTGGTCGAGGCCGTCACCTACCGCACCGAGGCCCACACCACCTCCGACGACCCCCGTCGCTACCGCCCGCCGGGCGAGCTCGAGACGTGGCAGGGCCGCGACCCGATCACCCGCTTCTCGGCGTATCTGGAACGCGAGGGGCTGCTCGGTGAGGACGTCCGCGCCGAGGTCGACCAGGAGGCCGAGCTGTACGCCCGGCGGGTACGCGACGCGGTGTTCGACGCACCACACGGCGACCCGCTGGAGCTGTTCGAGCACGTCTACGTCGACCCCCCCACGGCCCTCGCCGAGCAGCGGGCGCTCCTGGCCCACGAGCTCGGGGAGGGCCCTGGGGGCTGACCGGCGGACGACGAGGGCACCGGACACCGGTCTCGCTCACGAGAACCGTCCGCCGCGCCTGGTGCGGCGCAGCCGGGCGAGCCGCTCCTCCTGCTGGGCGCGCCGTTCGGCCTCGCCCGCGGAGTCGTGGCCGACCACCCGCAGGTCAGACGCCTCGCCCGTCACGAGCAGCCAGGCCCCCTCCCCGGCACCCGGTGGCAGCTGGTCGGCGGGCAGGTGGTGCTCCTGCTCGTCGGGGTCCACGAGCAGGACCGCGACGCCCTCGACGATGCGGTCCACGACGGCGTGCCGCGGGTCATCCGTCACGGTCCCCCGAGTCGCGTATGGGCGGCGCGCCGGTCGCGGTCTGCACCCGCAGGTCGTCGCCGTCGGTGGTCACGATCACCGTACCGTGCGCGGCGGTGCCGTAGACGGCCACATCGGCGCCGGTGAGACGATCGACGACCTCGTCGTGCGGATGGCCGTACTGGCTGTCCCGGCCCGCAGAGTAGACCGCCACCTGCGGCGACACGGCAGCGAGGAACGCCGCGCTGGTCGACGTGGACGAGCCGTGGTGGCCCACCTGGTAGACGTCGGCTGCGAGGGCGTTCGCAGCCGTGGCGACCATCCGCTGCTCGGTCTGCACCTCGGCGTCGCCGGTGAACAGGAACGCCACGTTGCCGTAGGTGACCCGGAACGCGAGCCCGTGATCGTGCAGATCCCCGTCCCCCGCGTCCGCCACGGGGTTGACGAACGCGAACTGCAGCGACCCGACACCGGTCCGCGCACCCGCTCGCGGCTCCTCGTACGTCGCGTCCGAGGCCTCCAGGGCGTCGAGGGCGCGGTCGAAGGTCTGGGTGGTGTGGGTGGTCGGCGACCACCAGACCTCGCCGACGTCGAAGCGCTCCATCACCAGGTCGAACTGGCCGAGGTGGTCCGCGTGGGGGTGGGTGACGGCCACGACGTCGATCGCGCGGACCCCGCTGCGCTCGAGGTACTCGACGACGTCGGTGCCGGTGTGACGTCCCGCGTCGACCAGCACCGTCGCGTCCGGCGCGACGAGCAGGGTGGCGTCGCCCTGGCCCACGTCGATGAAGTGGACCGCCAGCTCACCCTCGGTGGGCGCGGGCACGCCAGCCACGCAGCCGGCGAGCAGGAGCGGCAGGAGCGGCAGGAGCAGCACGACCGGACCGGCCCACAGGCCGGCTGACTGGGGGGTGACGGCACGGCTGACGGTCGCTTCCTCCGGTCGGTGTGCCGACCATGATGCCCGTGCGCCACACCCGGGCACGTCGGCAGGCCATGGCAGCGACGGTTCAACGGGGCGCGGGTGTGGTAGAAGGTTGTATGCCTCTCGTGCGCCGCATCGCCCGCCCGTTGCTCGCCTCGGTCTTCGTCCCGAGCGGGCTGGACCAGCTCCGCCGCCCGGCTGCGGCGGACCCCGACGCCGTGAGGGTCGGACCCAGGGCCAGCGCCCTGCCCCCCCTCGGCGACCTGGACCCCCAGACGCTGGTGCGCGTCAGCGGCGGTGTCCAGCTGGCCGCGGGCAGCCTGCTCGCCGTCGGGCGGCTCCCGCGGATGTCCGCGATGGCGCTCGCCCTCACGGTCGTGCCGTCAACCTTTGCCGCCCACCGGTTCTGGGAGGTGGATGATCCCGCGCAGCGCCAGCAGCAGCAGCACCACTTCCTCAAGAACCTGAGCATCCTCGGTGGTCTGGCCATCGCCGCGGTGGACACCCAGGGCCGGCCCGGGGTCGGCTGGCGCACCCGCCACACCGCCGAGCACGCCAAGGCAGCCGCCCACCGGACCCGTCGCCAGGCGCGCCTGGCCGCCAAGGCCGCCGACCGCACCCGTCAGGCCAAGGCCGCCCGGACCGGCCGCGCCGTCGCCCGGCGACGCGCCGCCTGACGCTGCTCAGCGTCCTCAGGGCGACGACACCCGCACGACGAAGGTCCGGCTCTCCCAGACGTCGGTGTCCCACGGCTTGGCGTAGTCGCAGCGCACGGTCGCGGTGCCGGCGGCGCGGGCCAGCCCCGCCACCAGGTAGCGGGTCCCGTCGCCGTCCTGGTCCATCCGCTGTCCCCGCACCTCGACGGCGTCGCCCTCCACCGCGACGCGCCACAGGTGGTTTGGGCGGTACTGCGTGGGCAGATCGAGGTCGAACGCCTCGCCGGCCGCCACGTCGACGGTCTCCGGCGGGCGCTCACCGGGCCGCTCGTCGGCCGTGGGCGGCGCGACCGGGCGGGCGCCGCTGATCGGTGCCTCCGGCAGCGGCTCGTCACCCGTCGGGGGTGGATTGGGGCGCGCCCCGATCCACACCCACCCCTCGCGCTCCTCCACGGCGTAGGTGGGCAGGTAGCCGGGCTGGAGCCGGTCCAGCGCCTTCGGCGTCGCGTCACGCGTCGGCAGGACGTTGCGGCCCGTCCGGGGGTCGTAGACGAACTTGTGCTGCTCGCACCGGACCAGCCCGCCGAAGATGGTGGCCCGCCGCAACGAGGTCCCCTGATGCGGGCAGTAGGAGTCGAACGCGATGATCTCCCCGCTGGTCAGCCGGGTGAGCAGCACCGTGCGCCCGTCCACCTCGACCTCGCGGTACTCGGGGACCGCGATCGTGCCCACCGTGGCCTGCTGACGGACCTGGCCGGCGTCGTGCTCGGTCGCCGTCGGCATCGGCAGCTCGTCGCTGGGCAGGGCGCGCTGCATGGGGACGTCGACCATCGCTGGCTCCTGTGAGACGGTGCGGGCGTCCAGGGTAGGGCCCCGATCGCGGAAACTGAGGATTTGGGCTCTCAGGGCTTTAGTCATGCTCGCACGAGGCCGATGCTGCCGGTGTCACCACAAGACCCAAACGACAGCACAAGGACCATGATGTCAATGGCTCCAGACGACCTCGTTGACCACAACGCCGGCGATGCCTTCCTCCAGGTGATCGCTCGCGTCAAGGATGGTGACTTCTCCGCTCGTATGCCACTCGATTGGACGGGTGTGCCCGGCAAGGTCGCCGACGGGCTCAACGAGATCATCATCGCCAACCAGCTGCTCGAGCGAGAGCTGGCCAGGGTGAGCGCTGTCGTCGGCACACAGGGGCAGCTCGCCCAGAGGGCGACGCTGGTGGGACAGACCCAGGGCTGGTCGGAGAGCATCGGCTCGGTCAACAGCCTCATCGACGCGCTGGCTGGTCCGATCAGGGAGGTGCAGGGTGTCGTCGGTGCTGTCGCCCTCGGCGATCTGAGCCAGCGGATGTCTGCGGACGTGCACGGTGAGATCCTGCAGCTCAAGCAGACCATGAACGGCAAGGTCGATCAGCTCAACGTCTTCGTGTCGGAGGTCATGCGGATCGCCCGGGAGGTGGGGACCGAGGGCAAGCTCGGGCAGGCCGCTGCCTCCTCGCTCGAGGTTCGTGGGGTCTGGAAGGACGTCATCGAGAGCATGAACCTGATGGCCGGCAACCTGACGGGCCAGGTGCGCAACATCGCCGAGGTGACGACGGCCGTGGCCAACGGGGATCTGAGCACGAAGATCACGGTCGACGTCAAGGGTGAGCTCCTCGAGCTGAAGAGCACCGTCAACTCGATGGTTGACCAGCTCAACGCGTTCGCCGGCGAGGTCACCCGTGTCGCACGCGAAGTGGGTGTCGAGGGGGAGTTGGGCGGCCAGGCAAGATCGACGGAGATCAGTGGCGTCTGGAAGGACCTCACCGACAGCGTGAATCAGCTCGCGGCCAACCTCACCGACCAGGTCCGTGCGATCGCGGAGGTCGCGGCTGCCGTCACGGAGGGAGACCTCACGAGGCAGGTCAACATCGAAGCCAGCGGCGAGGTCGCTGTGCTGATGGACAGCCTGAACGAGATGATCCGCAACCTGCGCGAGACGACACGCCAGAACCACGAACAGGACTGGCTCAAGACCAACCGTGAACGTTTCACCCGCATGCTGCAGGGACAACGCGACCTCGGGACGGTGTCGAGCACGATCCTCTCCGAGCTCGCTCCGCTCGTCTCCGCCCAGCACGGCGTCTTCTACGCGATGACCGGCTCGGCCGAGGCAACCGACCCGGTGCTGTCCCTACAGGCCGGGTACGGCTACGAGGAGCGACGGCAGCTGTCGACCTCGTTCCGTCTCGGGGAGGGTCTCGTCGGCCAGTGCGCGAAGGAGCGCAAGCGGATCCTGATCACCGAGGTCCCCGGCGACTACGTGCGGATCAACTCGGGACTGGGCGCAGCAACTCCGCTCAACATCGTCGTGCTGCCGATCCTGTTCGATGGGTCGGTCCGCGCTGTCGTCGAGCTCGCGTCGGTCACCGCCTTCACCGAGATCCACCTGACGTTCCTCGATCAGTTGACAGAGAGCATCGGCCTCGTCCTGAACACGCTCGAGGCCAACACGCTCACCGAGACCCTGCTGGAGCAAGCGCAGTCGTCGGCGGAGGAGCTGCGCGCCCAGCAGGAGGAGCTGCGCGAATCCAACGTGGACCTCGGCAGTCAAGCGAAGCTCCTGGCCGCGCAGAACACGGAGGCGGAGCACCGCAACCGCGAGCTCGAGGAGTCCAGGGGCCTCCTCGAGGAGAAGGCCGGTCAGCTCACGCTCTCCTCGAAGTACAAGTCCAAGTTCATCGCGAACATGTCCCATGAGCTGCGTACGCCGCTGAACAGCCTGCTGATGCTCGCCGAACAGCTCGAGGACAACCCCGACGGCAACATGACGGCCACGCAGGTCGAGTACGCCAGCGTCATCCGCTCTTCCGGCAACGACCTGATGGTCCTGCTCAACGGGATCCTCGATCTCGCCAAGGCCGAGTCAGGAACGGTTGCTACCACCGTCGCCGAGGTTCAGATCGAGGCGATCTCCGGGGCGCTGCGCAAGGAGTTCGAGCCGGTTGCCACGGTCCAAGGCCTCGAGTTCGCCATCGGGGCCGAACCAGGGTGTCCCGCGACGATCGCTACCGATGCCCTACGCCTGCGCCAGATCCTGAAGAACCTCCTGGCGAACGCCTTCAAGTTCACCGCACACGGCCGGGTGACCGTCCGCATTGCAGCAGCGGACTCCGGCTGGAGCGTGGACAACCCCTCGCTGGAGCAGGCGTCCGCGGTCGTCGCGTTCACGATCAGTGACACCGGCATCGGGATCGAGCCCGAGGACCAGGCTCGGATCTTCGAGGAGTTCGCACAGGCGAATGGCGCCACGGATCGCGTCTACGGCGGCACGGGCCTCGGTCTCACGATCAGCCGGAAGCTGGCAGCCCTGCTCCACGGTGAGATCACGGTTGCAAGCACACCTGGCCAAGGGAGCACGTTCACCGTGTTCCTGCCCGTGGATGAGCCAGCGACGCAGCCGACACCGGTCGTTGCCCGACCCGCCGCGGCGGTTGCAGCACCGGTCACCGTCCCACCACCTGCCGCAAAGGTGGAACAGGTGCCCGCACAGCCGTCCCCGCTACCCAGCAGCGGTCCCTCTGCTCGCCGTGCCCCCAGAGACCTCAGTGGGACCCGGGTCCTCGTCGTCGACGATGACTTCCGCAACCTCTTCGCGCTCACCGCACTGCTCGAACGCTCCAAGGCGAACGTCATCACGGCTGAGAGCGGTGCTGCCGCCCTGAACATCCTCCTCGACGGTGGAGGCACGGTCGACATCGTGCTCATGGACATCATGATGCCGGTCATGGACGGCTACGAGACCATCCGTGCGATCCGCAGTCTCGACGGGTTGGGGGATCTCCCGATCATCGCCGTCACGGGCAAGGTCGTCGCCGGTGAGCGCGAGCGCTGCATCGCCGCCGGAGCCAACGACTACGTCCCGAAGCCTGTTGATACCAACGAACTCCTCACGTCGCTCGAGCCGTGGCTGCAGCGGGCGGCCCCGACACCATGACAGGGCCCGCCGATCCGTCCCTTCCGGCCACCACGCCGCCCTCGTCCCTGCGGTCGGCCCCGGTGCTCATCGTCGATGACACCGCGTCCAAGCGCATCGCCATGAAGGCTGCGTTGGCCCCGTTGGGTCATCGGGTCGTCGAGGCCGACGGTGGCGTCGCCGCGCTCCGCTGCGTGATGGCGGAGGACTTCGCCGTGATCCTGCTCGACGTCACCATGCCGGACATGGACGGCTTCGAGACGGCCAGGCTGATCCGGCAGCGGTGGCAGTCCGAGATGACCCCGATCATCTTCGTCACGGCTCTCAACGGTGACGAGATCGGGCAGGTGGATCACTACGCGGGAGGTGCGGTCGACTTCCTCTTCGCTCCCGTCCCCCCGTCGGAGCTGCGCTCGAAGGTCTCGTTCTTCGCCCACGTCTTCCTCAATGCGCAACTTCTCGCTGCCAGAGCCAAAGTCGTGCAGGAGACCGCCGACCAGCTGAGATTCCTGACCGATGCGGCGCCGATCGGCATCTTCCAGACCGACAAGGACAACCGCTACATCTACACCAACGCCCGCTGGAGTGAGATCACCGGCATATCGGAGAAGGATGCTGTCGGGCGTGACTGGGACTCGATCGTGGATGCGGGCTCACGAGCGGAGCACGCGGTCGCCCTGGCCGACGGGGCGGCGCTGCGATACCGGTTCGAGATCGACCGGCCCGGCTCTGGGCCTCGGATCGTCTTTGCAACCACACGTTCGATCCCCGACGGCGACGGTGGACGAGCCGGCTGGGTCGGCACCCTCGCCGACATCACCGCCGAACGACAGGCACAAGCGACCCAACGATTCCAGGCGCAGCTGCTCGAGGCGGTCGGGGAAGCCGTGATCGCCACCGACCTCGACGGCAACGTGCGGTACTGGAACATGGCAGCCGAACGGATCTACGGCTGGCCGGCCAAGGAGGTGCTCGGGCGACCGATCTCGGAAGTCACCATCCCCACGGGCGACGCCGACCGGGGCAAGGAGATCATGACTGCGGTCGCCGCCGGACAGACGCTGTCGGGGCAGTTCAACGTCCGTCGGCGTGACGGCTCGACGTTCATGGCGCTGGTCACCAACTCGCCGATCCAGGACGAGGACTCCGGAGCGCTGAGCGGCATGATCGGCGTGTCAGCGGACATCACCGATCTGACCTCCGCCCAGGACCTGCTCGCCCGCCGTGCTGCCCAGCAGACCGCGGTCGCCGAACTCGGCCGCTACGCGTTGGCTGCCGACGACGTCGCCTCGGTCGCCAGAGCCGCCGAGACCACGATCACCGGGGTCCTCGGGGTCGGTGAGTGGCACGCCCGGGTGATCTGGTCCGACGAGCAGGACACCGCACCGACCGGTGGCCCAACCGACGGGGCCATCCGTGCCGAGGTCGGCGAAGCCGCGACGATAGCCGTCTGGAACGAGCACCAGACGGCGCTCCCTCGCACGAGCACGAGTTCGTCAACGATGTGGCCAACCATCTCGACTTCATGCTCCAACGCGCCAGAGCAAACGCGCAGTTCGAGCACCTGGCGACACACGACCCGCTCACCGAGCTGCCGAACCGCACGTTGTTCCTCGATCGCCTCCACCAGGTGAGGCTGTCCGCCCGACGTTCCGGTCAGCCGTACGCGGTGCTGTTCCTCGATCTCGACCGGTTCAAGTTCGTCAACGACGGCCT
This sequence comes from Egibacteraceae bacterium, assembly GCA_040905805.1. Lineage (NCBI taxonomy): Bacteria > Bacillati > Actinomycetota > Nitriliruptoria > Egibacterales > Egibacteraceae > Egibacteraceae bacterium. Next base: position 30,360 of record JBBDQS010000051.1, read on the forward strand.
CGGACACGACGTCGGCGACGAACTGCTCATCGCGGTGGTCGGCCGTCTGCGCGGCGTCATGCGCCCGTCCGACACCCTGGCGCGCTTCGGTGGCGACGAGTTCGCGATCCTCAGCCCGGACATCGACGGTGCACTGACGGCGTTGGCGATCGGAGAACGGATCCAGGGCGCCCTGGATGCGCCCGTACCGCTGCAGTCGGTGGAGCTGATGGCCACAGCGAGCATCGGGATCGCGGTAGGCGATTCCGAGACTGATGGCACCGCCCTCCTGCGTGACGCGGATGCCGCGATGTACCGGGCCAAGGACAGCGGACGGAACCGTGTCGCGCTCTTCGACGAAGCCATGCAGCGGCAAGCCCAGGACCACCTCGACCGCACCGCCGATCTCCGTGGCGCCCTCGATGGCGACCAGATCGAGGCGTACTACCAACCGATCATCGACCTGGCGACCGACCGGATAATCGGCGTGGAAGCCCTCGCACGGTGGTGGCATACCAGTGAGTTCGTCGCCCCCGATCAGTTCATCGCACTGGCCGAGGACGTCGGCCTCATCGACCATCTCGGCAGACACATCCTGAAGAAGGCCTGCCTTGCTGGGCTCGCCTGGGCGGACCTGTCCACCACCCCGTTCGTGCTCTCGGTCAACGTGTCGCCGCGGCAGTTCGTATCCGGCGGCCTGACCAGCACGGTCCTCGCAGCCTTGGCCGACACGGGCCTCGACGCCGCATGTCTGCACCTGGAGATCACCGAATCGGGCCTCATGAGCGACCCCTCCGTCCAGGCCACCATCGACGAGCTCCGTGAGCACGGCGTCCAGTTCGCCATCGATGATTTCGGAACCGGCTACTCGTCACTGGCCAACCTGCGGCAGCTTCCTGTCGACATCCTCAAGATCGACCGCACGTTCGTCAGCGGGATCACGACCAACCCTCAGGATCGTGCGCTCGTCACCGCTGCCATCGACCTCGCCCGCAGCTTCGGCTTGACCACCGTCGCCGAAGGCGTCGAGACCCCCGAGCAGCTCGGTGAGCTCAAAGCGCTCGGCTGCGACCTCGCTCAGGGCTACCTGTGGAGTCCCGCGATCGAGGCAGACAAGTTCACCGAACTGCTGCAGGGCTGTGACGGGCGCCTCCCTGGGGCTGGGGCTGTGAAGCTATCGGCGTAGGTGACACGACGTGGGCTCATGTCGCCCGGCGGGGCGGGGGCCGGGCGCTCACGCGTGCCAGGCTGCCAGATCGGCGATGGTCGTCAGGGCAAGGTCGACGACCGCGTCGGCCTCCAGACGAACGAGCAGCTCGACGAAGTTGCGCAGTGTGGTCCACTGCTGGGTCCAGTTGCCGCTGCGCCGCCAGCCATCGATGACGTCGGCGAAGAACGGCAGGGCGGCCGCCGGGTCGCCGTATCGCCCCTGCAGGCTCGTCCCGGTGAGCCGGGAGATGGTCTCCACGAAGGAGGCCCCGCACGCGGAGGCGAGGGCCCCGGCCTCGTCCAGGATCGCCTGGGCCTCCTCGGGCGCGGTCTCCGCGCGGCACTCGCCTTGCGCGTAGCGGGCGAACGCCCGTGCGGCGGGCCCGGCCCGGGCGGCGACATCGGCCGCGGCATCAGCCTGGCCGGCCCCCTCGGCGAGGCAGCCCGCGTAGGCCACCACGAGGGCGCCGCTGGCCAGGCCCAGCGCTTCGCCGTCTGGATCGCCGCCGAGGCGCGCCAGCCGTGCCTGCTCCCGAAAGGCTGCCTCCGCCTCGGCCAGCCGTCCCTGGAAGTTGGCCACGTCACCCAGCGCCTCGAACGGGACGGCCATGGCCGGGTCGTCGGGACCCGGGCTGAGGTCGACCCCACGGTCGGCGAGGCGCCGGGCCCGATCGAGGTCGCCGCGGCGCCAGGCCGCCGTCGCCGCGGCCGCGTACACCTGCGGTGCCGTGGGCTCGTCGTCCATCCCCTCGAGCTGGAGTGCGTCCTCGGCCCAGCCGAGCAGCTCCCCGCCGGGACGCCAGTAGTCGAAGCGGTACAGCGCGGCGACAAGGCGGCCGAGCAGTGCGGTGTCGGCCCTGCGGCGGGCGCGCCGACGGGCCCCGCGGAGGTCGTCGAGGGCGCCTTCCAGCCAGCGCCGGCCCGCATCGCTCAGCGGTGGCCCGCCGGCCTCTTCGGCGCGCTCGGTGAACAGTGCCGCATGGCGGTCCGCGACCATACCGAGCTCCCCCCGGTCGGCCAGCCGCTGGCGGGCGAACGCGCGCAGTGGCTGCAGCATCCGGTACCGCCCCTGCCCCCCAGTGCCAATCGAGCCGCGGCACGCTCCTCGACCGCGACGCGGCGCCGTTCGGTCAGCCGCAGCGCCTCCGACCGCGCAACGTCGTCGGCGAACTCCGCGTAGGCCGGTTCCCGCCACAGCCCGAGCGCGCGGTCGAGCAGGACCCGCACCGCTGCGGGTTCGCCTTGCGGCGCTGGGCCTCGTCCAGCAGCTGCTCGAAACACCGGGCGTCGACCTCGTGCGGCTCGACCTCCAGGGCGTAGCCGGGCGCGCGGGTGACGATCAGGGTGCCTGGACCGAGCTGCTCGCGCAGCCGCGCCACGTACGTCTGGATCGCGTTGCGCGGGTCGGCCGGAGGCTGCGCGCCCCAGAGCGCCTCGGTGAGCGCATCGACCGGGACCACCTGTCCGACGTCGGCGAGCAGCGCGGCCAGCACGGCCCGCTGGCGACGACTGCCGATCGCCACCGGTGCATCACCCCGACGGACCTCGAGTGACCCGAGCACCCGGAACTGCACGGCAGCCGCGTCCTTCCTCCGCGTCCGGCCAGCGTACGCCGCGGGCGGCCGTGATGTACGCGAGCCGTGACCGCGCCGCAAGGTCGGGCGCGCACGGTGGTCCCGTCAGGTCCGCGGCAGCCACGCAGCTGCGACGAAACCATCGAAGGAGTGCATCATGACGCCGACAACCACCACGCCAGCTTCCGTCCGCCCCGAACCGCTCGACGAGCAGCGGGCCGCGGCGTTCGAGGAGGAGATGGTCGCCCTGCTGAACCACGGGGCTTTGAGCCTCATGGTCTCCATCGGCCACCGCACCGGCTTGTTCGACACGATGGCCCGCTGCGGTGCGGCCACCGTCGAGACGCTCGCCGACGAGGCCGGCCTGGACCAGCGCTACGTCGCCGAGTGGCTCGGCGCCATGGTCACCGGGCGGATCGTCGAGCACGACCCCGACACGCGCACCTACGCGCTGCCGGGCGAGCACGCGCGGCTGCTCACCCGGGCAGGGGACGAGAACCTCGCCGTGTTCGCGCAGTACGTCCCGCTGCTCGGCGCGGTGGAGGACGCCATCGTCGAGCGGTTCCGCCACGGCGGCGGCGTGGACTACGCCGCCTACCCGCGCTTCCACGAGGTGATGGAGGAGGACAGCGCCCAGACCGTCCTGTCGGCGCTGCGCGAGCACATCCTGCCGCTCGTGCCGGGGTTGGTAGATCGGCTCGAGCGCGGCATCCGGGTCATCGACGTGGGGTGCGGCCGCGGGCGGGCCCTGGTGGAGATGGCCGGCTGGTTCCCCAACAGCACGTTCGTCGGCTACGAACTCTCCGATGAGGCTGTGGGCTACGCCAGGGACACCGCCGCCAGCCGCGGCCTGGACAACGTGGCGTTCCACGCCCACGACGCCGCGCACCTGACCGCGGAGGAGCCGCCGGGCGCCGCCGGGCTCGTCACCACGTTCGACGCCGTGCACGACCAGGCCGACCCCGAGGCGGTGGTGGCGGGCATCCGCCGCATGCTCGCCGACGACGGCGTCTACCTCGCCCAGGACATCGACGCGACCAGCACGCACCACGGCGACATCGAGCACCCGATCGGCCCGCTCCTCTACACGATCTCGTGCCTGCACTGCATGACGGTGTCGCTCGCGCGCGGCGGCGTGGGACTGGGCGCGATGTGGGGCCGTCAGCGAGCCCGCGCGCTGTTCACCGCCGCGGGGTTCAGCGAGATCGAGGTGCACACGCTCGACCACGATCCCCAGAACGCCTACTACGTGTGCCGCCCGTGAATGAACCCGGCGGCGGGCCGACCGGCGGCGGGGAGCAGATCGGCGACCTCGGCCGAGCGCATGGGACGGCCGAGCAGGTAGCCCTGCGCCATCTCCAACCCGAGATGGCGGATGGCCTGGAGCTGCTCGACGGTCTCCACGCCCTCGGCCACCACCTGCATCCCGAGGCCCTGGGTCAGGGCGGCCAACGCCGTGACGATGGCCTGCTCCGTGCCGCGCTGACCCAGCCCGGCGACGAAGGAGCGATCCACCTTGAGGATGTCCAGGGGCAGCGTGCGCAGATGGGTGAGGCTGGAGTAGCCGGTGCCGAAGTCGTCGAGAGCGATGCGCAACCCGAGCGATCGCAGCTCGCAGAGGGTGGCCACGAGCGCCTGGTCGCCCTCGATGACGGCCGTCTCGGTGAGCTCGAGCACGAGATCCTCGGGACGTGCACCGGCGGCACGCACGGCAGCGGTGACCTTGGCCGCGAAGTCCGGCTCGGCGAGCTGGCACACCGACAGGTTCATGGCGACCAGCAGATCGTGGTCGTCGGGCATCTGCGCGCGCCAGCGCGCCGCCTGAGCGCAGACCCGGGTCATGACCCAGTCACCGATCGGGCCGATGAGCCCGCGGGCCTCCGCAATGGGGATGAAGAGCGCCGGCGAGACGAGCCCGTCGACCGGGTGGTGCCACCGCAAGAGCCCTTCAGCGCCGATCACCCGGTCGCCCTCGCCTGGGGCTGCCAGAGCCACGATCGGCTGGTAGACGAGCGAGAGCTCGCCCCTGGTGATGGCGTGTCGCAGATCCTGATCGAACTGGTCACTGCGCACGGCCTGGCTCCGCAGCGCGCTCGTGTACGTCTCGATCTCACCGGGACCGCGCTGCTTGGCGCGGTACATCGCGGCGTCAGCGCGGCGCACCAGCTCCTCCGCATCGCATGCGCCGTCGCTGATGGCGACGCCGACGCTGGCCGTCACCCGGGCGGCGCCCTCACGCTGGGAGAACGGCTTGCTGAGGCTGTCGACGGCTCGCTGGGCGATGCCCACGGCGGCTTCGGTGGTGGTGGCCTCGCACACCATGACGAACTCGTCACCGGACTGGCGGGCGAGCGTGTCCTGTGGGCGACAGATCGCGCTCAGGCGAGCGGCGACCTCGACCAGCAGACGGTCACCGGCGTCGTGCCCCAGCGTATCGTTGATCTGCTTGAACCCGTCCAGATCGACGAACAGCACCGCGAAGGGGCCGTCGCCGCGACGCTGCCTGGCCAGGGCCACCCCCAGCCGGTCCAACAGCAGGACCCGGTTGGGCAGGCCCGTCAACGGGTCGTGCAGCGACCGGTGGCGCAGCTGCTCCTCCAGGTGCAGGCGTCGTCCCACGTTGGCGAGCACGTTGTTGACCGAGCTGACGAACTCCCGGTCGGCGTCGTCCGGGTCGCCGGCGCTCCTGAGCACCAAGGGGTGCCGATCGGAGCCCGACGCCTCCCCCACCGCAGCCTCGCCGGCCAAGGTGACCGTGCAGCGCTCGGGCAGGGTCCCACGGACGACCTCTGCGGTGTCGTGGGCGAAGGCGGTGAGGTCGCGCTCGGCCAGTGCCCGCTCACTGATGCTGGCCAACGCCGACGCCCTGGCGGTCCGCCGCTTCAACGCCGCCGTGATCACCTGCTCGTCCGCGAGCTGGGCGCGGGCGATATCACGCTGCTTGGCAGAGCGTTCCGACGGCACGACGTGCAGCTCGAGCTTCAGGGCGGCTCCCACGATGAAGAGCCAGGCACCCACGGCCTGCGCCACATGGACGATCAGGTCGTGCCCCTCGACCGGGTACACCCGGCCGCCGATGCCCAGGGTGTGCGCGACGATGTGCAGGTGCGTCAACCCGCAGGCGAGGAAGAACATGATCGCTGCCCCGCGGACGATCAGCACCACGGCCGGCGGGGCGCTCGGCATCCGGATCCTGGGAGCGACCACCAGCGCGATGACGAAGTAGCCGGCGCCGACGCTGCCGGCCAGGGCGACCATGGCCACCGTTGCCGTGTCGATGACCGCGTTCCTTTCCTCTGAGGGCCCCGCCTGCTCCTACAGGGTCGGTCGAACGGACCAAGGCCCCAATGACCCGATGGGATGATCTTTCACCCCCCCATATGACTAGCGCATGGCTTCGGATCGGTACGGCCCAGCCCGCGGAGGTGACGGGATCGGGCGGGGGCCTCCGAGGCGTTCCTGGCGGCGGATCACCACGATTCCCCCGAGGATGCACGCCCCGCCGATCAGCTGGCGCGGACCGGGCAGCTCGGCGAGCAGCGCCCAGGCCACGAGCACGGCGAAGAGCACCTCGGTGAGACCGACGAACGAGGCGGACCGGGTGCCGAGCCGCAGGATGCCGCCGATCCCACTCAGGTAGGCCGCCACCGTCGAGACCAGGGCGAGCCAGCCGGCGGGGACCACCCAGCTCACCGGCGCGCCGGCCAGCACCGTGTCCGACGTGGCGAAGGCCAGCGGCACCAGCCCCACCGCCCCCGCGAGCGCGATGACCACGGCACCCACGGCCGTGCCGCCGGCCGCCATGACCAGTGGCGGCAGGTCGACGTCTCGCTGCTCGGAGATGGCGAAGAACGCCCCCAGGCAGACCGCGGCGAGCAGTGCCCACGCCACCCCGACCGGATCGAGGGACGCCTGGCCGGTGAGCTCGAGTACGAACGCGAGCCCCACAAGGGTCAGCGCCGCGCCGAGGAGCGTGGGGATCCCCGGCAGGGCACGCTGACGCAGGGACGTCCAGGCGAGCAGCAGCACCGGGGCGAGGTACTCGATCAGCAGGGCGACGCCGACATCCAGGGTGCGGACCGCGTTGAAGAAGCCGAGCTGCACACCGGCCATGGCGACGACGCCGTAGAGGACCACGGTGCGCACCGCGGCGGCGCGCGGATGCCAGCGCCCTGCCGCGGCTCACCAGGCACGACGGGTGGGACTGGCACCTGCACCTCACCACGCCGGACGCGCCCCTGGTCGACCGGTTGGGCACCGAGGCCGCCATGGGCATCGCGGACCTGGTGCGGGCACAGGATCTCGGACGCCTCAAGCGCTGCGCCGCCGGCGCCGGGCACCCCCTCCCCCGGCTACTTCGGCAGCATCCACAGGGCGCGCACCGAGACGTCGGCGGGGTTGCGCCACGCGCGCACGGGTTCGGTGATGAGGATCGCGTCGCCCTGCTGCAGCGTCTCGTCGCTCTGGCCGATGGACAGCTGGAGGAGGCCGTCGAGGACGACCGCGTACTCCCGGCGCTTGGTGCTGAAGAACGGGCGGTTTCCCGACGCTCCCGGCTGACACTCCACGACGTACAGCGCCATGTCGAGGGACTCGACGATGGTCTCGACCCGCACGCCCGACTGGGCCTCCTCGGCCGTGCGATCGCTGCGCGGAAACACCCGGTGGGTCGACTGCCCGGCATCGGGCTCGCCGACCGGCACGCCCAGCGCCGCCCACACCCGCATGAGGACCTCGCCGGAGACTCCGGTGTGCCCGCGTTCGATCTGGGACAGCCCGCTCGCCGTCACCCCCACGCGCCGGGCCAGCTCGGCTTGCGTCAAGCCGGCGGCCACCCGCTGCTGCTTGATGAGCCGGCCCACACGCGGCCTGTCCAGCGGCGTGCGCTCCACGAGCCGCACGGTGTCGCCCTCCGCGACGAACTCGACCCGACCGTCGAGCAGGTCGTCGGGGCGACCCTGGGCCTTGCGCAGCTCCATCCACTGCCGCTCCCCCTCGCGGCCGAGATCGATCACCACCTGCGTGACCTGCGCAAGCTTGGCCAGGAACGCGGGCGTGTGCGCGGCCCGCTCCAGCGTCCAGTAGGCGATGGTGCGTTCCTCGTACAGCTTCGGACACGCCCAGACGAACAGCGACAGCGCATCCTGCGCGCTCCAGCGCTGCTGCATCGCGGTGAGCCCGTCGAACACGTAAGTGGTGCCCGGCCCGAGGTCCAGCATGGCTTGCTGGAGCATGGAGCGGACATCTGGGAGAGTGGCTCCGGCCAGGTGCAGCACGCGCACGCCGGGGGGCGCCGCCTCGGCGTCCACGATCCCCGCGCAGTCCACGAGCAACAGGCGCTCGGGATCCCAGCCCGTCGCGAACCGCCGGTGGACCTCGCCCGGCGAGATGGCGAAGCTGATGAACACGAGCGGCGCGCGGTCGGGACCAGGCTGGAGGGCACTCGCCAGCACCAGGTCGGCGTCCGCCTCCTCGCCGACCTGGAAGACGACGTTGTCGCCGGTGCGCAGGCCCCCCGTGAGCTCGTCGACGATCTCCTGCATGGTCGTCGGCGTATCCATCGCCATCGCGCGCCCTATTTCTGGACCAATATGAAGTAGCCCTTGATGTTTTCGTCTTAGGCAGTAGTCTGACTTCATACCGGTGGGTGTTGGCCACACCGACCGGATGGAGACCCTCGCCGACATGCCGCTCCTCGTCCCGCCGACCACGGTGGGACAGGTCGCAGGTCGCCGTCGATGGCGTCTCCAGCGTGCCACAACGCGCGGTCAGGTGACCGCTCCTCGCCCTGTCACGAGCCCAAGGAGTCGTTCGATGTGCTTTAAGAACCTACCAGTTGAATTCGACGGCCAGGGAAAGGCCAGCCTGAAGGAGGGCGTGGGCAACCCCTGGGCGATCGACGGGGCAGTGAAGCCGAAGGGCTTCACCAAGGCCAAGCCGGCCCGCGTCGCCGGCGGTGCCGTGGCCACCGAGCCCAAGGTCCGCGACTGGATGATCGACCCGATCACCCGGGTGGCCGGCGCCCTGGCCATCCACGTCCAGATGGACCTGGAGAAGCGTGAAGCCACGGAATGCCACTCGATGGCGATGCTGTTCCGCGGCTACGAGCTGATCCTGGAAGGCCGCGACCCCCGCGACTCGATCGACCTGACCTCGCGGGCCTGCGGGGTGTGCGGCGGCACCCATGCCACCTGCTCCTCGCAGTGCATGGACATGGCCTTTGGCGTGCGGCCCCCACCCATGGGCGTGATCGCGCGCAACCTCGGTGAGCTGGCCGAGATGCTCTACGACGCGCCGATCCACATGGGCCTGCTGGCGGGCCCGGACTACTCCACCCCGCTGGTGGAGGTCACCAACCCCGAGATCGTGCGCAAGGCCGAGAAGACCCTCGCGCCCAACTCGGGGCTGCACGGCTACGAGACGATCAAAGACATCATGGACGCCATGGCGCCCCTGACGGGCAAGATCTACCTCGAAGCCATCCAGATGACCCGCCTCGGCCGCGAGATGGTGAACCTGTTCTACGGCAAGTTCCCCCACCCCTCCACGCTCGTGCCCGGCGGGGTCACCACCACCATCACCACCTCGACGTTCAACGAGTACAACTCGCGGCTCATGGGGTTCATCGACTACGCCAAGCGGGTCCAGGGCTGGTGGAACGACATCCTGGACTTCTTCCTGGAGTGCAACCCCCGCTACGCCGACGTCGGCAACCGGCCGATCAACATCATCCAGCCCGGCGCGTGGGACGACCCCGAGGCCTACGACGGCACCTACGCCAACATGAACAACTGGGGCAACCTGCGCCGAGCCTCGCCGGGCATCATCATCAACGGCGAGCTCCTGTCGACCGATCTCACCACGATCGACACCGGCATTGAGGAGTTCGTCGAGCACTCCTTCTACGAGGAGTGGAGCGGCCAGGGCCAGCGCTACCAGACCGACCCCATCGGCAACCCGGTCTCGCCCTACCACGCGTGGAACAAGATCACGATCCCCAAGCCCGGGGCTCGTGACTTCAAGGAGAAGTACACCTGGGACACCGCGCCCCGCTGGGACCGCCAGGTCGTGGAGACCGGCGTGTACGGGCGCATGTGGACCACCGCGCTGGCGCAGAAGGCCCCCTCCAGCGACTTCGTGGAAGCCACCGGCGACGGCCTGCGCATGCGCCTGCCCCGCGGCGAGCTGCCCGAGATGGAGATCTTCTGGAAGGTGCCCGACCGCCTGAACGCGTTCGAGCGCACCCGCGCCCGCGCGATGTCGGTCAGCTGGCACGCGGCCAACGCCCTGACGGTGCTGATGGAGGCCTACGACTACTGGCGACGTGGCGAGACCCGGGCGTTCACCCAGTTCAAGGTGCCCAAGGACGAGCGCCGGGGCGTGGGCTTCTGGGAGGCCTCCCGGGGGTGGCTCACCCACCACATGACGATCGACAAGGGTCGCATCGTCAACTACCAGATCAACACGCCCTCCACGATCAACGCGGCGCCGCGCGACCCCTGGGGCCAGCCCGGACCCTACGAACAGGCCGTGATCAACACACCGATCCTGGAGGAGAACGGCGACGACAACCTCAAGGGCATCGACATCCTGCGGACGATCCGCAGCTTCGACCCCTGCATGCCGTGCACCACCCACGTGGACACGGGCAGGGGCGTCATCTCGCGGGAGGTCAACTCCTGCTCATGCACCCTCGAGTAACGCCACGCAGTGGAGTCGGTGACGACATGGAGGACGCCGTGAGCACTGATGTCAGCGAGTGCCCTGCCCGCATGGCCTATGACACCCTGGTCGCCGAACCCGCGCTCAGCGCGTCGGGATACCGCGCCGTGATCACGGCGTTGCATCCCACGTGGGTGGAGGAGGTCGTGTGCCCTATCCACATCGCGGTCGGCCATCTCCGTCGAGCCGCCGACGCCGTCGCGTCCGGGAGGGACCGGGACGCGCGGGCGGGGCACGCGGCCGCCCGGACGTACCTGTACCAAGCCCTGTCCGCCGCCCGGCTGCTGACCCACGAGGAACGACTGCAGGAGCTCGTGGTGGACACGCTGCTGCAGGACGCCCGACCCGAGGAGCCGGTGGGCTCCAGCAGTGGGCGCATCGTGCACGGGTGGGAGGCCTGGCGACGGACCGACGCACCGTGACCGCGGGGCAGCCGCTGGCTCCGGCGGGTCCGGAGGCTTAGTCGCTGCCGTGGAGGTGGGCCAGGAGGCGGACCACGAACGTGGCCATCTGGTCGCGGCGGACCCCCGCACCCGGCCCGTAGGTGCCATCGGCGAACCCCGAGGCCAACCCCGCCTGCGCCGCCCCGTTGACGTTGGCGAAGTGCGGGTTGCCCGCACCGACGTCGGGGAACGCCAGGGTCTGGCTCGCCAGGTCCTCCGCTGCGGCGAACGCCGCCGCGCGCAGCAGGAACGACGCCATCTGGTCACGGCGCACCGCCACGGTCGGGCCGTAGCTGCCATCGGATCGCGGTAGGGACCGCCCTCGCGGGCGGCCCCCCGCACAGATCCCAGCGTGC
>JBBDQS010000052.1:0-153 GCA_040905805.1 Egibacteraceae bacterium
CTGAGCCGAAGCGGGGCGGGCGCACCGGCGGCCGCGGTGGTGTTGGTAGGGGCGGTTTGGGTGGCGGGTCGGGGACGGTTGATGCGCCAGCGTCGGGGTCGCCAGCCATCGCGTCGGCCGGGTCGGCCGGCTCGGCGGAGGCGCCGGGGTCGG
>JBBDQS010000052.1:253-7638 GCA_040905805.1 Egibacteraceae bacterium
CAGAGGCGCCGGGGTCGGCAGAGGCGCCGGGGTCGGCAGAGGCGCCGGGGTCGGCAGAGGCGCCGGGGTCGGCGGAGGCGCCGGGGTCGGCGGCAGCCGGATCGGCGGGGTCGTCGGCGGTGGTGTCGGGCCCGCTGGTGTCAGCGGCGCCAGCATCAGCGACCTTGCCGGTGTCGGCAGCCTCGCCAGCATCAGCAACCTCGCCGGTGCCCGTAGCCTCGCCGGGGCCAGCGGGGTCGCCGGTGTCGGCCGGCTGGTCGGTGTCAGCGTCGCTGAAGGGGCCCTGATCGGGGTCGGCGGGCGCGTGGGGGGCTGGGTGGATGTCGGTGATGCCGGGCAGGTCGATGCCGAGGAAGTCGGCGAGCTCGATCAGGGTGAGGTGGGCGGCGGGGTGATCGGGGGGAAGACCGAACAGGGCGGCTAGATCCAGGGTGATGAGGATCTGGGGGCGGGCGCCTTGGATGGTGGGCAGCCCGGGCTGGGCGATCAAGGTGTGCAGCATGGCAGCGAACGCGTCGTGGCGGCGTTGGGCGAAGGTGCGCCGCTGCTCAGGTGGCGTGTCGGCGGGGTCGGGGGTGTCGAAGGCGTCAAGCAGCACGGTCAGCGCTTCGCGGGTGAGGGGGTCAAGGGTGCCCAGCAGTTCCCCACGGCTTTGGAACCCTTGGCGCAGCGTCAGCGCGCGGAGGGGATCCCCGCCGGGAGCGTCGGGGTCGTTGGCGGCGTCGGGGTCGTCGAGCTCGACGAGGTGGCGCACGGCGTGGCGGACGTCGCGGGGCGGGTTGGTCATGGCGAGGTCGGCCAGGGTGTCCGCGACGGCGGCGAACGCTTGGGTGCGCGCGGGCACGCAGCGGTCGGTGACCGCGGTGACGTGGGCCAGGGTGAGGTCCCCGGCGGCCAGGTGCGCGGCCATGCGCGGCAGGGTGTGCAGCCGGCGGGCGGTGGAGGCCTGGCGGGCGGCGGCGGAATGGTCGGTGCCGGTGCGGCGAGCCAGCCACGACGCTGCGGTCATTGCCCCGTCGGCTTGGTGGCCGTTTCGCCGGTCGAACGCGCTGAGCAGCCCCAGCTGGCAGGCGTCCAGCCGGGCCCGCAGGTGGGCCACAGCGACCAGCGCGTCACCGACCACGTCGATGTGCTCGTCGCCCAATCCGTCACCGAGACCGTCACGCTCGCCGCTGGTGGCGGTGTCCGCGACGGCGGGGCTGGCGGCAGCGCTTCGGGTGGGGGCGGTGGGGGCACCGACGGTGGTGGTGAGCGCGTCGATCGTCTCGGCCAGCGCGCCCATGATCGCGCCCAGCGGGGAGCCCGGGGTGGTCGCGCAGCGGGTGAGCCGGCTGCGCGCCTGCACGGTGCGTGGTGCGCTGCCCACCGCCCAGGGGTCCGTGCCGGCGTCGTCGCCATCGTCTGCACCCTGGGCGGCCCGGTCGCGGCCGGTGTCATAGCCGGCTGGCTGCTCGCTGGCCACCAGCCCCGCCCACGCGCGTACACGTTGCACGCGCCCCCCGCACCTGCGGGCGGTGACAACAGCCGACTGCGTGTCTTGTACGAACATGTGTTCGAGTATACAGCCCTCGAGCCCCCCTCGCAAGCTCTCCACACCGATACACCGATTCTTGAGGATTGTGCAGTCGAGAATCTCATCGCTGTGGCTGCCGGGCGTGGCTGGCGGCCGACCGAGAGACCCCTGCATGCGCGAGAACCAGGCGCCGGGGCGGGCTGGAGGAGGCCATTGTGAGTGGCGAAGGCGCCGCGGGCCGCCAGTGGGGTAGTGAGTCGAGGCCTCGCCAACGCCAGCACCGATACCACACAGGCGTCGGACCCGTCGAAGATTGCTGCCCACTCGTGGGCACGGGTGCGGGATCGTCCCGTGGACCGTCGACCGGGTCCAGGCCGTCGTTGCCGGCCAGCCTGGAGCCTTCCGCGCCGCGCCCGTCGTGGGTGCCGGCTGCGGGCTCCGGCAGGGCGAGATCTTCGGTCTGGCCGTGGACGCGGTCGACTTCCTGCGGCGGACGGTGCACGTCCGCCAGCAGATCAGGCTCTCACCCGCGCCTACTTCACCCACAACGCATTGAAGCCGGCGCTCACAGCGGCCGGTGTCGAGCGGGGTTCACGCTGCGGACCTACGCCCACCTCTACGGCGCGGATGGACACGCCACTGCGGCACCACTTCGCCAGCGTGCTGTTCCGGGATCGTGGTGGCCGAGGTACTCGGCAGCGCCTGCATGCCGTTGGCCCGGTTCCATGCCCACAGCGAGGACCGGGCGCGGACCGCGATCCGACGCGGCGCATGCTCCTGCGGACTCTGTGCGGACTGCGGAAGTATCGGAATGACGTTTCCGCAGGTCAGACGGGGTGCGGGGGGCCCCTACCCGCCGATGTAGGACATCTCCACCCGCGGCAGGTCGGCCGTCGCGTCGGAGCGCAGCTCGGAGTACCGGTCGGTGCGGGATCCCCAGAGCGCGGTGATCGCGGCATCGAGGTCCGCGTCGCTGGCGCCGTCACGCAGCGTGGCCCGCAGGTCGTGGCCTGTGCCCGCGAACAGGCAGGTGTAGACCTCGCCGACCGCAGAGAGGCGGGCGCGGGTGCAGGTGCTGCAGAACGGCTGGGTCACCGAGGGGATGACGCCGACCTCGCCGGCGCCGTCCCGGTACTGGAACCGGGTCGCCACCTCACCAAGGTAGTTGGGGGCCAGCGGCACCAGGGGGAAGACGGCATCGATCCGGCCGATGATCTCGGCGGCGGGCACGACCTCGCCCAGACGCCACCCGTTGGTGGCGCCGACGTCCATGTACTCGATGAAGCGCACGACGGCGCCGTGCTCGCGCCCGTAGCGTGCGAGGTCCACGATCCCCGCGTCGTTGCTGCCGCGCTTGACCACGGCGTTGACCTTCACCGGGTCGAAGCCGGCCCTGCAGGCGGCCTCGATGCCCTCCAGGACGCGAGCGAGCGGGATCGTCACATCAGTCATCGAGCTGAACACCTGCTCGTCCACGGAGTCCAGGCTGACGGTGATCCGACGCAGTCCCGCTGCCCGCAGGCGCTGCGCCTGTCCGGGCAGCAGGGACCCGTTGGTGGTCAGCGCGATGTCCTCGATGCCGTCGACCTGGGCGATCGCCGACACGAGCGTGGCCAGGTCCCGCCGGACCAGCGGCTCTCCCCCCGTCAGGCGGACTTTTGCCACCCCCTGCCTGGCGAACGCGGCGACCACCCGGGTGATCTCCTCGAAGGTGAGCAGCTCCGCCCGCTCCAGGAACTGGTGGTCGGGCCCGAAGCGCTCCCTCGGCATGCAGTACGTGCAGCGGAAGTTGCAGCGGTCGGTCACCGAGACCCGGAGGTCACGCAGCGGACGGTTCAAGCGGTCGACGGGCACAGCCGCCACGATACGCACTCGCGGCCGGGAGCGCTGCTAGTCGTCGGGCAGCTCGGCGGCCTGCGCCTCGGCCTTCTCCCGGGCCCTCGCGGCGAGCTCGGCGGCGACGGTGTCTGCCTGTTCGTACAGCTCGACGAGCGTCCCGTCGTTCCAGATGACGTGCGTCGCCACGGCGATCTTGTCATCCAGTGGCGCCTGCGCAGCCAATCGGGCGCGGGCAGCGGCTTCGGTGGCCCCTCGGCGCTCCACGAGGCGGCGCACCTGGGTCTCCGGATCACAGGCGACCACGACGATGGCTTCGAAGCCGTCCTCCATCCCTGCTTCGACCAGCAACGGGACATCGAGGACGACGAGCCCGTCGAAGGCGGTCAGCAGCTCGAGGTAGTCGGCGATGCGGGCCACCACCGGCGGATGGGTGAGCTCGTTCAGGACTGCCCGCCTGCCGGGGTCGGCGAAGATGATGCCGCCCAGGGCCGCCCGATCGATGAAGCCATCTTCGTCGAGGATCTCTGTCCCGAAGTGCTCGACGACCTTGCGGTAGGGCTCCTCGCCGGGCAGCGTCACCTCGCGGGCGATCTCGTCCGCGTCGACCAGCTCGGCGCCGGCCATCACGAACCGCTCACCGACCTCCGACTTGCCCGACGCGATGCCGCCGGTGAGCCCGACGAGGAACACCGTGCCTAGCTCGGCTTGTCCGTGGGGCGCGGCCCGTCCCCGTCCCCGTCCCCGTCCCCGTTCCCGGGTGCCGGCTCCTCGCTGGCCTGTGGCGCCGCCGCGGGCGCGTCGGTCGGTGCCGCCTCGGCCTCCTCGGCCACCGGGGCTTCCGGGGCTTCGACCTCGACCGCAGCCGGTTCCGGCGCGGCTTCGCCAGCCGCCTCCGGCTCGGCCTCGACCGCCGCGGGCTCCGGCGCCCCGACGTCGCGTGCGGGCGGCTCTCCGGCATCCTGAACCTGGGGCTCGCCCTCCTCGGCCCCCTGGGTGCTGGGCCCGGCCTCCTCCTCGACATCGCCCCGCAGGTCGGCGACGACGTCCTCCAGCGTCAGCCCTGACGTGTCGGCCGCCTCGACCTGCTCGGCGTCGGCGGCCTCCGACCGCTGCTGGAGGGCGGCGGACAGCGCCGCGCCGACGGCCCCGCTGGGGGCGCCGTCGTCCTCGTCGCCGGGCGCCTCGTCGGGAGCGGCGGCGTAGGACGGTTCCTGCTCGATCTCCGGCTCGGTGCCGTAGCCCGCCTTCACCGCCTGCTTGAGGGACAGCGAGATCCGGCGACGGGTGTCATCGATGTCGATGATCTTGACGGTCACGGTGTCGTTGACCTTGGCGACCTGCTCGGGGACCTCCACGTGCGCCTCGGCCAGCTCGGAGATGTGCACGAGGCCCTCGATGCCCTCCTCGACCTTCACGAAGACACCGAACGGTACGAGCTTGGTGACACGCCCCTCGATGAACTCCCCGACGTAGTGCTGGCGGGCGAACTGGCGCCACGGGTCTTCCTGGGTGGCCTTGAGGCTGAGCGACACCCGCTCGCGCGACAGGTCCACGTCCAGCACCTCGACCTCGACCTCCTGGCCCACCTCGACGACCTCGCCGGGGTGGTCGATGTGCTTCCACGACAGCTCGGAGACGTGCACCAGGCCGTCGACGCCGCCGAGGTCGACGAAGGCCCCGAAGTTCACGATCGACGATACGGTGCCCTTGCGGACCTCGCCCTTCTGCAGGGTCTCGAGGAACTCCTTGCGGAACTCGCTCTGCGTCTCCTCCAGGAACTTGCGGCGCGACAGCACGACGTTGTTGCGGTTCTTGTCGAGCTCGATGACCTTGCACTCCAGCTCGCGACCGACGAACGGGTGCAGGTCGCGCACGCGGCGCATCTCGACGAGCGACGCGGGCAGGAACCCCCGGAGTCCGATGTCAAGGATCAGCCCGCCCTTCACGACCTCGATGACCGTGCCGGTCACCGTCGAGTCGTTGTTGTAGATCTCCTCGATCTTGCCCCAGGCGCGCTCGTACTGGGCGCGCTTCTTGGACAGGATGAGCCGGCCGTCCTTGTCCTCCTTCTGGAGGACGAGCGCCTCGATCACGTCCCCGACCGCCACGACCTCGTTGGGGTCGATGTCGTGCTTGATCGACAGCTCGCGGGTCGGGATCACACCCTCGGACTTGTAGCCGATGTCGAGGAGACACTCCTCGGGATCGACCTTGACGATGACCCCCTCGACGATGCTGCCGTCGTCGAACTCCTTGATCGTGGCCTCGAGAGCCTTCTCGAACTCTTCCTTGGAGCCGAACTCCTCGAGGACGATCTGCTCACCGCGCTCACGCTCCAAGCGGGGGGCGGTGGCGAGTGTGGCGGTGGACGCTTGCTGGTGAGCGTCCGGGGGGGTCGTGTCGTCGGTGGTCATGTCGGTTGGGGATCTCCTGGGGCGGGTGTGGTACAGGGGGGCCTGACAGAGCAAATGCTATCGCCGGGTGCCGGTTCGGATGCACAGAAAACAACCCGGCCACGGCCCGGGCATCCTACGAGTGTCGCCCGTCCCACGCGGGGTGTCAACGCCGGGTGAACGTCACACGGCCTGCCACGTGCGCAGATGCCCGATCGGAGACGGGCCGCCTCGAGGAGGGCATCCGCCGCGGCCCCGCCGCGACCCCGCCGCGGCGCCGACGAGCCGGGAGCGGGGCGCGGGAGCGGGAGCGGGAACCCTGCCCGACCGTGCCCCGGAACGCCCCCGCCCGCCCCGTGGCGCCAGGATTCCCGCGCCGGCGCGGGAATCCTGTCCCCCGGACCCCGGCAGCCCGTCACCCCCACCGGCACCGAGCGAGTTTCCCCGCGCGGGCCACCTCCCGCCCGGTGGCCACCCGCCCGCCCCGTGGGCCCAGTGAGGTTGTCCCCAGGAGCTCGGGTGGGTCTACCCTCCGCCGGCCGCGCCTGCCACGCTCGCGCAATGTTCCCATCCCCGGTGCGCAGCAGGTTGCGCCGACAGGCGGGTGTCGTCACGCGTCCGCAGCTGGTCCGCGATCACGGGTGCGGGGAGGGCCAGGTCGAGGGCTGGCTCCGTCGCGGGGTCATCGAGGTGTGCCAGCATCAGGGCGTGCCCCTCACGGGCACCTACCGGGTTCCCGGCGGCGGGGTCCCCCCGGACCAGCACCTCGTCGCGGCGGCGCTGCGCTGCCGGCCGGAGGGGTGGATCGCCGGTCCGGCGACGCTCGGGCTGCTGGGCTTCGAGGGCTACAAGGTCACCGATCCCTTCGTCGTCCTCGTCCCTCCGGGACGCGTCGTCGCGAACGTCCCGTTCCCTGTCGTGCAGGATCCGATGTATGAGCAGCACCGGGCACGGTGCGGACCGGTGCCCATCGCCGGCCCCACTCGCTCGGTTGTCGAAGCCACCCGGACCATCAGCGGCAAGCGCCTGCGCACGACCGTGGACTACGGGAAGTGGAAGCGGCTGCTCGACCTGAGGGCGCTGCGAGCGTGTGCGGTGGCCACGGGCCTGCCGGAGGCCGCGGAGCTGATCGCCATGATCGATGACGGCGTCTTCGACCAGGACAGCGAGGGTGAGCGCGCGCTTGCACCCATCCTGGGAGACCTTCGACCGGCCCCGCTGTGGCAGTACTGGGTGAGCGGCAACCGGCGTGTGGACTGCCTGCTCGCCGACGTCCCGCTGATCCTCGAGTACCTCGGCGACGTGGCGCACGGCCGTCCGCACCAGCGCGCCCACGACCACGGGCGCAACCGGGATCTCGAAGCGCTCGGCTACGTCGTGCTCGAAGTCACCGTCGAGGATGTCGCCCAACCCGAGATCCTGCGGGCGACGGTTCTCGGCATCCGTGCAGGACTGCTCGCCGCAGGGGCCCGCCAGCCCCACCTGGCTCGCCCAACCGGGTGAACCGACCGGCCGGCCGCGTCGACGAACGCGGGATTCCCAGGCCATCATGGCCCGCGCGGGCCTTCGCACGGCCCGACCCGGCACAGCATTACCCCGCCCGCGCGGGATAGCAGGGGGCGCCACCCCCGCGGGCCCCC
>JBBDQS010000053.1:0-11654 GCA_040905805.1 Egibacteraceae bacterium
CGACGACTGGCTGGGCATCGACCTACCAGGCCTCACCCACCCCCCCACCCCACACCACACCGACACCGAGCCCACCCACGCCGAGCCCGCCGACGCCGAGCCCGCCGACACCGAGCCCGCCGACACCGCGCCCGCCGACGCCGACACCGCGCCCGCCGACACCGACACCGAGCCCGCCGACACCGACACCGAGCCCGCCGACGCCGCGCACGGATCCGCCGCCGGTGCGGCCGGTACGAGTCGAAGGCCACGACCGGTCACAAACTCGCTGGCCGCCCACTGGAGTCCACCCAGCCTGGCTGATCTCTCGGCCGAGCACTGGCCGACCGCCGCCAACAGCACCCACCTCAGTGCCCCTGTGCCGGCAGGCAACCACCATCCGCGATCCCGCCGCCAGGCTCGAGAGAGACCTCGCTTCCGTCCACGCCCCCGTAGACGCAGCCGTCCACGGTCGAGATGCCGAGCGCCAGCCCCGCCTCGTCGGAGCGGCCGTAGCCGGCCACCGACCTGACCGCATCGACCCCCTCCAGCAACCTCTCGACGGCGTCGCGGTCAAGCGGCCCGTCGGCCGCCGCCGGCACCAGGAGCGCCGTGATCCGGTCCCTGTGGGCCGCCGCGCGCTCTCGGTTCTCCGGTGACAGCTCGGACCGCTCCCGATAGCCCCGGTTGGCACCCATCGCGGCCTCGCCGTCGAAAAACTCGTCGCACCCGGGTGACACCGACTCGTCGCCGGGCACGCCAGGGCAGACCGTGGTCCTCCCGGGCTCCGGCGAGGCCGGGGTCGTCGTGAAACTCACCCCGGAGCCGCACCCCCCCGCACCGAAGGCCGCCACCAGCACCACGCTCACGACATGTGCACCCCTGCGGCCCCACATGGCTCCCCCTCCGTGCGCCCCCATACCAGGCCTGGCGCGCCGCGGGCTGGGCCCCGCAGCTGCTGCTGCGCCGCGCCGGCTGGCGCATCTACGACCGCCTTGCTCCCGGCCACCCTTCACCTGGACGGCAGCCGCGGGCTGCCCAGCAGCATCCGCCTAGAAGTCGTGCCGCACCAAAGGACAGTACACATCGCCGCGGTGGTGCACCGCACCGACGGACTGTCGGTGTCTGCAGCGTCATCCTGGGGCGACACGACGAGCAACCCGACGGCGATCAGCAACGCATCGGTGTCAGCGGCGTCCTCGCCACAGCCGGCAGCGGTAGCATGCCCACCATGCTTCTCGTGCCCAGTGCCATGATCGAGGTGCCATGGACTCGCTGCTCATCTTCAGCGAGCACGCCATCGACCGCATGCTCAACTGGGGACTCGACGTCACCGATGTGCAGACCGCGTTCGACAGCGCTGAGACCATCGAGGAGTACGCCGATGGTGCCCGACTCCTGCTGGGCCGGGCCGGCGTGCGCCCACTCCACCTCGTCGTCCGCCCCGTCAGCAATGGCGAAGGGACGTTCATGATCACGGTGTACGAGCCAACAGAAGATCGATGGGATTCGGGCTTCACGAGGAGACGGCGATGACATGCCCCATGTGTCGCGCCGGAACCCTTCAGAGCGGCTTGGCAGACAAGGTTCTCGTGCGGAATGAGATGACGTTGGTCGTTAAGCAGACTCCTGCGATGATCTGCGATATCTGCGGAGAACGCTTCTTCGACGCACAGATCACGCAGCAACTTCTTGACCTGGCCCGCGAAGCAGAGAACGCGGGTGTCGTCGTGGACGTTCGGCGATACGTAGCCGCGTAGCTGATAGTCGGTCCTCCATGCGTGGTGGCACGCACGGCAGGCAGGTGAGGTGCTTGGCCTGGAACCCGCGCCGGTATGTCTTGACAGCGGAGTGCCTGCGGAGCGCAGCGAGGGCAACCTCGCCCGCGTCACAGCGCTCGACCCCGTGCTCGAGCCGCTCGGCGATCCAGACCTTGATGATCGACTGGCGGGTGACGCCCAAACGCTGGCCTCCCGATCCAGCGACTCCACCTGGTGAGCCGCGAGGAGTGGGAGGCGCTCAAGGCCATGGTCCGTGCGGAGGCTCGCGAGGAGCTGCGACGTCGTCTACTCAGGTTTGCCAACGCTGTCCGACTCCGGCCGAGATCCGGCCACCGTGGACGAGGCTATCGCGGCGGCCCGGCAGGTCTCGTGATCCGAGCCGTCCTGGATACCAACACGATCGTGTCGGGGTTGGGATGGGGCGGTGCGGACACCGGGCCGAAAGTGAGGCGCCCGGTGCATACTCGATGGCCCATGGAGGCCGACCCTGCCCGGCCGTGCTGTGTGCACGCTGAGGACAACGCCAGGCTGCGCCGCGAGCTGGCCAGGACCCGCGGCGCGCTCGAGGGGCTGCGCCGCGCCCTGGCCGACGCCACCGCCGGTGGGGCCGACCACGACGGCGTCGTTGCTGCGCGCCTGGAACCTCGCCCCACCGGCGCGGTGGGGCCGCTGCCCGACGGTGGACGCGGTACCCCATGTCCACCAGCGCTCGTCGCGGCATGCGAAGCTGGCGCTGTACCGGACGCTGTTCGCCGGCCGCGGCGACGTCTACGCCCGTCGCTTCGAGAACCGGGCCAAGGCCACCAGCGGCTGGTGGCCGGTCCACAAGGGCGGCCCGAGCGTCCCGCGCGAACAGCGGCAGTACCTGCCGCTGACCGACGAGGTGATCGCCGCCCACCTTGAGGGGCACGACACGATCGGCCTGTACCCGCTGCTGCCCGGCGACACGTGCCGCCTGCTCGCCTGCGACTTCGACAAGGCGACGTGGCGCCTGGACGTCCAGGCCTACTGCGAGGCCGCCGAGGCGGCCGGCCTACCCACCGCCGTGGAGCTGTCGCGTTCCGGCGACGGCGCGCACGTGTGGATGTTCTTCACCGCCCCGGTCGCGGCCGCCGACGCCAGGGCGATGGGTGCGGCCCTGCTGCGCGAGGCGATCGCGCTGCGCGGCGAGCTCGACCTGCAGGGCCAGTGCCGCCGGCAGCGCCACGGCCGGTGCGCCCGCCCACGACGCCGAGGCTGCCGACGACGCCCACGGGCCTGGCGCCGACACCGCCGCGGGCGAATCCGACCCTGCTGCTGCGACCAGCCACCCCGACACCGCCGGCCAACCCCATGCGCACCCAGGGCACACCCCCGCCACCGACCCGGCGCAGGCGTTCCCACCGATCCCGACCCGCCCTCACCACCGGCGCCGCCACCGCGCCCACGCCCACCCCGGTTCGGTTCGGGAGTGGCGCTGAGCCCCGCCACCGTCCGCGGGCTGGTGCCCGCCACCACCATCATGGCCGTGCTCACCCTGGGACGCTGGCGTGCAGTCAACGTGGGCGCCAAGCACCGCACCCTGCCCGCCTGGCTCCGCACCGTGCTGACCACCTTCGACGTGCACTGCCGCGGTACCGACTGCGACCGGCCCGCCGCCTGGACCCAAGCCCACCACGTCACCCCCTGGAACGCCACCCGCACCACCGACCTCAACGACACCCTGCCGTTGTGCACACCCCACCACCACCTCATCGACGACGGCTGGGACACCACCCTGGACCACACCACCGGCACCGTCACCTGGACCAGCCCCACCGGACGCACCATCACCGTACCCCCACGCGACCCCTGGCCATAGCGGCACGCAAGCGCTGCCGTCGACCCTGGCCATGACGGCTCGGCGTCTAGCGCCGGTCGACCACCAGCACGCCCGCGGGCAGCTCCACGTCGTTCCACAGGCGCGCGCCGCGCAGCTCGTTGCGGTCGCCCACCACGGTGCGCGCCCCGACGATCGCGTCGCGCAGCACGACATCGTCGCCGATCTTGGCACCGGCGCAGACGATCGAGTTGAGGACCTCGCTGTTGCGCCCGATCTCGACGTCGTCGAACAGCACGCACCCCTCGAGCTCCGCACCCGACCGCACCACGCAGCGATCACCGAGGACCGTGCGTCCGAAGAGCTGCACGCCAGGCTCCAGCAGGGTCGCCGAGCCGATCACCGCCGGGTGGATGACCGTGCTGCCCACCCGCTCGACGCCGTCGCCCTCCCACAGGCCGTCTGCCGTGAGGGCCCCAGCCGGCCACCAGTCGACCCGCCCCTCCATGACGTGACGGTTGGCCGACAGGAAGAACTGTGGGCGCCCGGTGTCCAGCCAGTAGCCCCCGTCGAACAGGCCGTAGAGGCGCTCGCGCTCCTTCACCATGGTCGGCAGCAGCCCCTGCTCGAAGGAGAAGAACGTGTCGGGGGGGATGCGGTCCAGCAGTGAAGGCTGGAGCAGCAGGATCCCGGAGTTCACCAGGTGCGAGCTGGTCTCCTCCGGCGCCGGCTTCTCCAGGAAGCGCTGCACGTGCCCGTCCCCGTCCAGCTCGAGCACCCCGAACTCGGAGACGTTGCGCGCCGAGGTCAGCCAGAACGTGAGAGCAGCGTCCCTTTCGGCGTGGAACTTGCCCATGGTCGCCAGGTCCGGGCCGGCCACCACGTCACCGTTCATCCAGAGCAGCGGCCGGTCGTCGAACGCCCCCTGGTCCGCGCACCAGCGCAAGGCCCCGCCGGTCCCCCGTGGCTCCGGCTCGGTGATGAGCTGGAGGCGGATCTCGAGGCGCTCCGCCTCAGCCTCGACCCCGCTGAACTGCTCCGCGTTGTAACCGAGCGCCAGGGTGACGTCCTCGACCCCCGCGCCGGCCAGGTGGCGCAGCTGGTGCACGATCAAGGGGCGGTTCGCGATCGGGACGAGCGGCTTGGGCAGGTCCGCGGTCACCGGACGCAACCGGGTGCCCTTGCCCCCCGCCAGGATCACCGCCTGCACGTCGCCCACGTGAACGTCCTCCTCGTCGGATGGCGTGATCATCGCCTCTGGCTAGGCCGGCAAACCTAGACCAGCGTCAGAGATTCGCGGCTGCACCGGCGGACCGTGGCCCGCGTGAGACGCCACAACAACACGCCGCCGACCAGGGCGACGCCGGCCACCAGGGCCACGGCCGTCGTCGCGCTCCCGGCCAGGGCAACGCGGGCCGCGTCCAGCGAGAACCCGGCGTCCGACCCGGGGACCGGCAACATCGGGGCCTGTCCCGTGGGGCTGAGGAGCCCGAGCAGCCACGGCCCGACGAAGAACACGGTGACGATGATGAGCAGGCGCAGCAGGCCGCCGCTCTCCGAGATCGCCCGGACCGACGGGGCACGCGCGGACTGCCAGACGCCGAACACCGCAGCGGCGTAGGCGACGACCACGGCTCCGACCAGGGTCAGCGCCATGGTGGTGGGCGAAGGGAGGGGAACCCCCACCCCCACGGCGCGGGCCGCCAGGGCTCCCGGGACCCACACGCCGACGAACAGCCATCCGCGGACCGCCCCGTAGACGGTCGCGGCGGCGATCTTGCCCGCAGCGATCCCCGTGTCGGACAGGGGCGAGGCGAGCAACGACTCGAGCGTGCCCCGTTCGCGTTCGCCGGCCAGGGAGTCGATCGCCACCAGCCGAGCGGGCAGGAAGGCCATGAACACCGCGAAGAACGCCGGCAGGTTGGCCGCACCGGTAAACCGCAGCGGCACGATCAGCCCGAACACCGCCACGACGCCGAGCGTCCTGGTCAGGGGCTTGCTGCCCATCCGGCCGAGCATGTCTCCCAGGTCCTTGCGCAGCACCAGCCGCCAGTCGGGCGTCTGCCTGCGGGCCGGACGCGGGGTCGCGGCGCTCATGACACCGCCCGGCCAGGCGCGACGGTGGCACCGTCCACCGGCCCCGCCGGGGCGGGGTCGTCCTCGGGCACCTCGGCGATGAGGGACAGGAACGCGGCCTCGAGGGTCTGGTCCTCCGGTTCCACACGATGCAGGGCGGCTCCGCTGCGCACGAGTGCGGCGACGACCGCGGGCACGTCCTCGAGACCATCGACGGTGACCGCCACCCCGTCCGGGCCCGTCCGTGTCCACGCCCCCGGGGCCAGGACCCGGCTGGAGGCGTCGATGACGCCGGGGCCCTCCACGCGGACCCGCCGCACGCGTGCTCCCCGTCGCAGCTCGGTCGGGGTGCCGGCAGCGATCACCCGGCCCTCCTTGACGACCGTGACGACATCGCACATCCGCTCGGCCTCGGCCAGCAGGTGGGTGGTGAGGAAGACCGTCGTGCCGGCCGTGACCAGGTCGCAGACCTCGCGTCGCAGCCCGGCGGCCGCAGCCGCGTCCAGCCCGTTGGTGGGCTCGTCGAGCACCAGGAGCTCGGGCCGGCCGACCAGCGCACGCGCGACGGCCATGCGCTGGCGGATGCCGCGGGAGAGGTTCTGCGGACGCTCGTCGAGCCGGGCCGCGAGGCCGAGCCCCTCGACCACCTCCTCCACCCGCCGGCGCGCCGCGGCGCGTTCGAGGCCGAACGCGCCGGCCGCGAACTCCAGGGTGGCGCGCACGGACAATCCGTCGTACAGGCCGTGGTGCTCGAGCACCGTCCCGGTCCGCCGGCGGACCTCGGCGCCCTCGGTCGCCACGTCCCGGCCGAGGACCCGGATCCGCCCCGCCGTCGGCGCGATGAGGCCGAGGAGCAGTCGGATCGTCGTGGTCTTGCCCGCGCCGTTGGGGCCGAGGAAACCGAAGACCGTGCCGCGCGGGACGGCGAGGTCCACGCCGTCGAGCGCGCGGGTGCCCCCGAAGTCGCGGGTCAGCCCCTCGCACCACACCGCGTCGTCATCGGCGGTCACGGGTCGGGTGTGGGTGGCGGACGCAGACGTGCGGCTACTGGTGGGACCGGCGGCGGCGGCGCACCTCGCCCTGGATCATGTCGGACTGGTGCATGAACTTGCGGAGCCGCTGGTTGAACTCCTTGTCCGGCTTCGTCGTGTGACGGCGCTGGACCTCGTCCTCCCACGCCGGGTCGGCGCGCTTGATCGAGAGATCGATCCGGCCGTCCTCCTTGATGGCGACGACCTTGACGTCGACCTCTTGACCTTCGCTGAGGTAGGCGTGGATGTTCTCGACGAACTCACGATCGATCTCGCTGATGTGCACGAGCCCTGTCGTCTCAGGCGCGATCTCGACGAACGCCCCGAAGTCGTGCAGACGAACTACCTTGCCGCGAACGATGCTGCCTGGCGTAGCGGACACCTTACTCCTCTCGCAGTCACGCGCCGCGACCGCAGCGCTGACCGCCGGTTGCTATCAGAACGGATCCTTCCAGGCTACCAGTCGCCCGTGGCGTGAGGGCAGCACCCTGGGGATACTGCAGCCTGCACCCCGCGCCAGGCCGTGAGAGGACGCCATCGTGAGAGCCGTCACCGCACCCCACCCCGGGGGCCCCGACGCGCTGCGCGTCGTCGAGGTGCCCGACCCTGTCCCCCGTCCCGACGAGCTGCTCGTGGCGGTCCACGCCGCGGGGGTCAACCGAGGCGACGTGATGCAGCGCCGTGGGCGGTACCCACCCCCCAGGGGGGTCACCGAGGTGCTCGGGCTGGAGATGTCCGGGGAGGTCGCCGCCGTCGGCGGTGCGGTCACCGGGTGGTCCCCCGGCGAGGGTGTCTGCGCGGTTGTCGCCGGCGGCGGCTACGCCGAGCTGGTCACCGTGCCCGCGGCGGTCGCCCTGCCGATCCCACGGGGCCTCACGCTCACCGAGGCCGCCTGCACCGACCTCGGTGCCGACATCGGCATCAACTACCGCGAGTCCGACTTCGCCGAGGTTGTCGCCGAGGCGACCGGTGGTCGCGGCGTCGACGTCGTCCTGGACATCATGGGAGCGGCGTACCTGGAGCGGAACCTGGCCTGCCTGGCGGTGGAGGGCCGCCTGGTGGTGATCGGCCTCATGGGCGGGACCCGTGCGGAGGTCGACCTGGGCCCCATGCTCACCCGGCGGCTGTCAGTGGCCGCGTCGACCCTGCGTGCCCGCACGACCCCGGAGAAGGCGGCGGTCGCCGAGCGGTTGCGACGAGAGGTCTGGCCGGGCTTCGCCGACGGGACGCTGCGACCGGTGATCGACCGGGTCCTGCCCCTGGACCAGGCGGCGGAGGCCCACCGGGTGATGCAGGCTGGGGAGCACGTCGGCAAGATCGTGCTCGCCGTCCGGTAGAGCGGTCCCCCCGGCAGGGGCATCAGCGGCGCTGGCAGGTGCGACAGTAGGTCGTGCCCCGGCCGCCGAGGACGACCTTCACCAGGGGCTGCCCGCAGCGGGGACACGGGACGCCGGCTCGACCGTAGGCGGCAAGGAAGTCCGCGTTGCGACCGGACTCGCCGTTGACCATCTGGTAGTCGCGGAACGTCGTGCCCTCCCGCTCGATCGCCTCGGCCAGCACCCCGCGGATGGCAGCCCACAGCCTGCGCGCCCGCACGGGCCCGAGGGTGCGCGCACGGGGGTTGATGCGCGCGCGCCACAACGCCTCGTCGGCGTAGATGTTGCCCACCCCGGCGACGGGCCGCTGGGTGAGCAGGAAGGGCTTGACCGGCATTTTGGTGCGGGCGAGGGCTGCGTGGAACACGTCGGGACGAAACGCGTCGGACAGCGGCTCGGGCCCCAGGTGCGCCAGGGTGGCGATGCCCGCGTAGTCCCCGGGGTCCACGACACTCAGCCGGCCGAACCGCCGCACGTCGCGGAAGTGCAGATGCTCGCCCCCGGGCGGGGACAGGGAGAACGTCGCGCGCACGTAGGCGTCGGGGGCGCGGAAGCGGAACGACCCGGTCATGCCGAGGTGCATGACGAGCTCGCGGCCCCCGTTGCCGCTGCCCCCCGCCGAGAGCGGCAGTATCAGGTACTTGCCGCGGCGCGTGACCGCCTCGATGCGCCGGCCGCGGACCTCCTCCAGGCGACTGAACCGCGCCTGCGGCGTGGCGCGCACATCCACGATGCGACGGCCGGACAGCCGGGGGGCCAGCTGCCGGCGGACGCTCTCGACCTCGGGCAGCTCCGGCACACCTCCATGATGCCGGTGTCTGGAGGTGCCGGGTCGGGAATCGGAACGACGTCTGGTTCAAGGCCGAGCACTGGGTGCCGATCAACCAGGTGACGGGCAACGGATCCCCGGATGCCCCCGGACAAGAACGACACACTATGGGCGCAGAGCAGTGTTTTCTCATCCCGCCGTGCGGGGCCCCCGCCAGTGACCGACCGGCACTGGATCGGAATGCTGCCGCGCGCTTCCTCACGCAGCAGTGCACCGGCCTGAGCGACGGGCTGGCGCAGGCTTGCGTCCCGTGGGCGTCCACCAGGGTGCTGACCGCCCACGACGCCTCCCATCCGCAGTGGCTCGCCCTGATCGCGGCGCTGCAGGCCGTGGGCGACACGAGCACGGCAGCCTTGGTATCGACGGTGTACGCCTTCCACGGCCGGGTGGCCGGCTGCCTGGAGCGGGGTCTCGATCCGCGCCTCAGCACGGCGGTGTGCGCCGACGTCCGGGCGCTGCTGGCCTCGCGCTTGCACGAGCTGACCGAGCAGGCCGTCGGCGCGGTGACGTCACCGGTCGGCGCCGACCAGGAGCCTGGTCTGGTCTGACCGCTATCCCCGCATGGCGGGGTCGTCGGCGAACCACGCCTCGAGGGGCAGCACGGCCACGTCGTCCTTGGGTCGCGCCAGGTAGAAGTCGGCATGGTGGGCGCCCTCCAACTCCTTGCCGGCCGGGTCGACGCCCTGCTCGCTGA
The DNA here is from genome assembly GCA_040905805.1 of Egibacteraceae bacterium. NCBI lineage: Bacteria > Bacillati > Actinomycetota > Nitriliruptoria > Egibacterales > Egibacteraceae > Egibacteraceae bacterium. The sequence goes on from JBBDQS010000053.1 coordinate 9,565, forward strand.
GTGCGGCCAGCACGTGGTCGCGTTCGGCGGCGCCGGCGAACTCGCGTTGCGGAAAGGTCCGGGCCCCAAGCTGCTCGGTCTCCAAACCGTGGTGGGCGAGCACCTCAACCACCGGCCGCACATCGACCCAGCGCAGCACGAACATGGCGACCCACGGGTCCGGCCGGGCCACCGCCGAGAGCACCGCGGAGAAGGTCCGGGGGCCGATGTAGCCCACGCCACCGGTGACGGTGACGAGGTCGGTGTCGCGAATCCCACTCGTCAGCACCCCGGAGGGCTCGTCCCGCTCCAGGTTCTCCGACCATCCATCGTCAAGAAGGCCCGCGCGGCGAGCGTAGGCGACGGCGTTGGCCGCCACGTCAAGCCCCAGCACCCGCGGCGCCCCCGGCAGCCGGTGCTGCGCGAAGAACGCGGCATCGCGCTCCTTCAGCTCCTCCGAGGAGATCTCCTGCAAGTCGTTCGAGCCGTAGCGGCTGTACAGGTCGTCCAGGGTCAGGTCGTGCTTGAGCATCGCCGCGTTGATCCCGTACGAGCAGCACAGGTCCGTGACGGTCGGTCTCCGGCCGGTGCGGGCACGCCTCGCCTCGGCCAGACGCCGCAGGAGCGGCTTGGCCTGCTGGGGAATCCGGTAGTCGTACTCCATGAGAGTCCGGAAGTAGGGACGGGGATCAGGAGCGTCGTACACGTCGTCGAACACGTACTTGCCACGTGGTGCCTGTGCCATCAAACGGGCCTTTCAGATTGCGGTGGGACGCGGCGGCCCTACGCGGTCGCGAAGCGACCCAGAACGCGGTGCGGGCGTATCCCGGGCAGGTGGTCGCTGAAAAGCCGACGGTAGGCGAGCTCTTCGCGGGTTCGGGGCGGCGGGTCCAGGACGGCCTGCGCCGCTGCGAGGTCGGCATCGCTGATGCCGAGTGCCGCCCGCTGCCCCAGTGCCGCCGTGGCGCCGCTGCCGTCGCCGAACTGGGCCTTGGTCCGCCAGACGATCTCGGCGGGGAGCCAGCCGGCGAACGCCTCGCGCAGGACGTGCTTCGCCATGCGCCCGGGGGCGGGCAGCTTCCACGACGCGGGGAGGGCCAGCGCCAGCCGGATCACGTCGAGGTCCAGGAACGGCACGCGCGCCTCCAGGCTGTGGGCCATGGTCACCCGGTCGCAACGCTGCAGGTTCAGGTGGTGCAGGCCTGCCACGGACCGCACCAGCTCCTCGTGGAGCTCGCCGGCATCTGAGATCTCCCGCAGGTACTCGTAGCCGGCGAACAGCTCGTCGGCCCCCTCGCCGGTGAGCACGACCTTGACGTGGCGCGCCGCCAGCTCGGCGAGCAGGTAGTTGGGGACGGCGCTGCGCACGAGCGAAGGCTCGTAGGACTCCATGGCAGCGATCACGGCGGGCAGCACGGCCATGGCGTCGTCGGGGGTGTACACCCGCTCGTGGTGGTCGGTGTCCAGGTGGTGGGCGACCACGCGCGCCGCGAGGAGGTCGGGGCTGTCGGGCGTGCCGACGGCGAAGGTCGACAGCTGCACACCCCGGCGCGCCGCGTGGCGGGCGGCGACCGCGGCCACCAGGCTCGAATCCAGTCCCCCGGACAGGAACACCCCGACGGGCACATCCGCCATCATGCGCCGCTCCACGGCGAGGACGATCGCGTCGCGGATCGTTGCCAACAGATCGGGTGGGGACACCGGCGGCGGGAGCGGTGACAGCCCCGCCATCTGCGCGACGGGCCGGGTGCCGGCAACCGCGGCCCCTTGAACAAGGCCTGCCTCGGGCGTCCAGCAGCACCCGGGCGGGAAGGCCTCGACCAGGGGCCGCCAGGCCGGCGGGAACGCGCGGATCTCGGAGGCGAATCGCACGGCGCCGTCACGACGTGCCCAGTAGAGCGGCTTGATGCCGACGGGGTCACGGCCCGCCACGAACAGCCCGTCCGCGCCGGCCACCGCGAACGCGTACATCCCACGCAGCGCACCGACCCCGGCTGTGCCCTGCTCGGTGATCAGGTGCAGGATGGCCTCGTTGTCGGACCCCGACATGTGCATCGCCCGAGCCTGCGAGGGCGATGCTCCGCTGTGCCGGGTGTGGCGGGGGGGGCCCG
>JBBDQS010000053.1:11664-27892 GCA_040905805.1 Egibacteraceae bacterium
CCGCCCCTGAGGATGCCGAGGTGGACGACGCAGCCAGCTCGGCGCGCAGTTGCACGTGGTTGTAGATCTCACCGTTGGCGACCAGGTGCGCCGAGCCATCGGACGTGGACAGCGGCTGGTGGCCCCCGACCACGTCGACGATCGCGAGCCGGCGGTGACCGAGCCACGCGTCGCCGACCTGGACCGTCCCCGCGTCATCCGGGCCGCGATGGCGCAGGCGGGCGAGCATGGCACGACACTCGTCGACGTCGACGTCTCCGTACGCCGCAACGATTCCGCACATCGCATCCGCCTCTCGGCATGGTCATGGCGAACGGGTGACCTACCGACACTACGCCACGGCGAGGGCTGGTGCTACCGCGGCGCCATGCGCAACCCACCGTCGAGCCGGATCACCTCCCCGTTCAGCATCGGGTTCTCGATGATGTGGCGCACCAGGGACGCGAACTCCGCCGGACGGCCGAGGCGTGCGGGGTGCGGCACCACTGCGGCCAGGGACTGCCGAACCCCGTCCGGTAGGCCTGCGAGCATCGGGGTGTCGAAGGTGCCGGGGGCCACGGTGACGACCCGGATCGCGTGTTCGGCGAGCTCACGGGCCGCCGGCAGGGCAAGGCCCACGACACCCGCCTTGGACGCGGCGTAGGCCGCCTGACCGACCTGGCCGTCGAACGCGGCGATGGAAGCGGTGTTGACGATCACACCGCGCTCCTCGCCGATCGGCTCGCCGTTCGCCATGGCTGCGGCCGCCAGGCGCAGCACGTTGAACGTCCCGATGAGGTTGACCTGGACCACCTTGGCGAACTGGTCCAGGGGGTGGGGGCCCTCGCGGCCCAGCACCCGGCCGGCGTCGGCCACACCGGCGCAGCTGACCGCGATGTGCAGCCCGCCGAACTCGCGCACCGCGGTATCGATGGCGGCCTGCACCTCGCCGGGCTTGGTCACGTCCGTCGGCACGAACCGCGTGCGGTGGCCGTGCGCGGCCTCGACGGCCCTGCCTTTGGACGTCGGCAGGTCCGCGACCACCACCCGCACGCCCGCATCGACCAGTGCCGCGACGGTGGCCTGGCCGAGTCCCGATGCCCCACCGGTGACCAACGCCGAGCTGCCCTTGATCCGCATCCTGTCCCACGCCTTCCGTCCCGGGGGAGCCGGAGCCGTGCGCCCCGGCAGCGGTAACGGTACGCCACCGTTCTCGCGCCACAGCCGGAGGATGTAGCGGGCCCATTCCTTGCACGGAGCGAGGGGTGGTGTGAGCATGGGTGCGATGAGCTCCTGGGCACCCGATTCGTGGCGGGCCTTTCCGGCGCGCCAGCAGCCAAGCTGGCCCGACGAGGGGGCCCTGAAGGCTGCCCTCTCGGAACTGGCTGCTCAGCCGCCGCTGGTCTTCGCGGGCGAGTCCCGCCATCTGCGCGCACAGCTGGCAAAGGTGGCCGCAGGCGAGGCGTTCCTGCTCCAGGGCGGCGACTGCGCCGAGACCTTCGCCGGGTTCAGCGCCGACGCTATCCGCGACAAGCTCAAGATCATCCTCCAGATGGCCGCCGTGCTCACCTACGGGGCGCAGATGCCGGTCGTGAAGCTCGGGCGGATCGCGGGGCAGTTCGCCAAGCCGCGTTCGGCCGACACCGAGATGGTGGGGGACGTGCGGCTGCCGTCCTACCGGGGCGACGCGGTCAACGCCCTGGAATCCACGGCCGACGCACGGCGGCCCGACCCGTCCCGCCTGGTGCGCTGCTACCAGCAGGCGGCGACGACCCTGAACCTGTTGCGGGCGTTCACCGCAGGCGGCTTCGCCGACCTGGAGAAGGTGCATGTCTGGAACCAGGAGTTCGTCGCCGCGAGCCCCCAGGGCCGCCGCTACGCGACCATTGCGGACGAGATCACCCGAGCGCTGGCCTTCCTGCGCGCCTGCGGCGTGGACGTGACCCGGGATCCCACCTTCCAGACGGTGGAGTTCTGGACGTCGCACGAGGCACTGCTGCTCGGGTACGAGGAGGCCCTGACCCGCCGCGACTCGCTCACCGGGCAGTGGTACGACTGCTCCGCCAACATGCTCTGGGTCGGCGAGCGCACCCGTGATCCCGACGGCGCCCACGTCCACTTCCTCTCCGGGGTCCAGAACCCGATCGGCGTGAAGCTGGGGCCCTCCGCCACAGTGGACGAGGTCGAGGCGCTGACCGCACGCCTGAACCCCGATGCCATACCCGGGCGCCTCACGTTGATCACCCGCATGGGGGTCGACAGCGTCGGGCAGGCGCTGCAACCCCTCGTGCGTGGTGTCCGCGACCTGGGCCTGCCGGTCGTCTGGTCCTGCGATCCGATGCACGGCAACACGTTCACGAGCGAGGCCGGCTTCAAGACCCGCCGGTTCACCGATGTGCTCGGCGAGCTGCGGACCTTCTTCTCCGTGCACCGGGCCGAGGGCACCGTCCCGGGCGGTGTCCACATCGAGCTCACGGGCGAGGACGTGACCGAGTGCCTCGGCGGAGCCCAGGAGATCGCCGACCTCGACCTGGCCACCCGGTACGAGACCGCCTGCGACCCGAGGCTCAACAACCAGCAGTCGTTGGAGCTGGCCTTCCAGGTCGCAGAGATGCTCCGCCTCTAGGCAGACCGGGGTCCACGCCCGCTCCTCCTAGAAGCGGCAGGGTCCGGTGTCCACACCGGCGTTGCGCCCGATGGCGGCCTCGACGTCGGGGCGCACCCGCTCGGCGGTCAGGGCGTAGCCCGTCCCCGGCTCTCCCGGTGCCGCAGCGAAGACGACGCCGCCCACGGTGCCCTGGTCCGTGACGAAGGGGCCGCCGGAGTCGCCGCGCACCACCTCGGCGGCCAGGGTCAGCACCTCCCGCTCCACGGTGCCGCGCCCGAAGATGTCGCGACCGATGGCGGCCTGCCGGTCCCGCACCGTCGCCGGCTTCACGACCAGCTCCCGCTGCCCGCCGGGGAAGCCCAGCGTCGCCCCTTGCACCCCGCGCGCCGCCGGCTGCGCGGACCAGCCGATCGGCGGTGCGGTCGTGGCTGGTGACGACAACACGGCCAGGTCCAGGCTGCCGTCGAATCCCACCGCCACCGCCTCGTGCGTGCCGGACTGGTCGCGCACGGTCAGGGACTCGCCGCCGGCCACCACATGGGCGTTGGTGACGATGTAGCCGGCTTGGGTCACGAACCCGCTGCCCGTGGACACGCCGCCGCAGCCGAGGGACTGGACCTGCACGGTGCTCGCCTGCCCTGCCTGGGCGGCGGCCGCCACCGCACCTTCCGAGGGCGCGTCCACCGGCGGTGCGGTGGCCCCGCCCGTGATGCCGCTGAAGACCTGCGGGAAGCCCTGCTGGTCGAAGTAGGAGCCGACGCGCCCGAACACGTCGGGGGCGGGCGGCAGGGCGTCGTGGACTGCCGCGACCACGGCCGAGCCGCGGACCTGCCGGGCGACCGAGGCGATGGGCCCCTGGGCGAACGCCCCGCCCAGCAGCCAGACGCCGATGACGAGCACGAGCACGCCGACGGCGATGCCCGCGATGCGGTCCACGGGAGCGGCACCGGCGACGGCCGCGGCGGCCCGGAGCCGCAGGCCGATCGCGAACCCCACACCCTGGCCGATCAGGAAGCTCGCCATGAGCAACCCGAGGGTGGTGATCGCCAAGGTGGGACCCGGCCCCTCGACGAACCTCGAGGCCAAGTCGGGGGCGAAGCTCGCACCAAGGATGATGCCGATCACCGCACCCCCGAAAGCGGTGACCTGGGACAGGGCGCCCTGGCGGAATCCGCGCACCGATGCGTACACGACCAGCAGCAGGAGCAACACGTCGAGCAGGTTCACGCCGGCCACTCTAAACCAGTCAGATCAAGGCCCGGATCTCGCCGTCTGAGGCGTGCAGGACCGCCCGGGCGGCCTCGTGCAGGGCGGTGTGGTGGGCCCGGAACGTCTCGATCTCGTCGGGGGCGGGCGCAGCGGCCTCGTCGTCCTGAGGCGCGGTCGTGTCCTGCTCACCGTGGAGCGCAGCGAGCGCGGCATCCCAGTCCGTCGCGGCGGCCGCGTGTCGCAGGTGCATGCTCGGCGCCTGCAGCAGCGCCCGCTCCAGGTCCTGGATGACCGTGAGGACCACGTCGGTCGTGGTGCGAACCCCCGGCGTGGTCAGCAGGTGCAATGCCTGGAGCTTGCGCATGGCCATCGCCATGATCAGCTGGGGATCCCCGAGCTCTGAGACCGCCGAGTCGACCGCACGCAGGTCCACGGTCACCGCGGTCGGCACCGTGAACCACTCCCGGAGCAGCTCGAAGAGGGCCTCCGCGGACGCGCGGGCAGCCAAGAGCTCCTGGGGCTTCGGGATCTCCTTCATCGACGACGAGGCTATCTCAGCATCAACAGGATGGTCGCTGCGCGATCGCCGCCACCCGTCGCCCGGTACCCTGCGCATCCATGGACGACGCCTCCGCTCTCCTGCTGACCGTCACCGGACGCGACCGGCCGGGACTCACGGCCGCCCTCTGCCAGGAGCTGGCCCACTGGGGAGCCCGCATCCTCGACATCGAGCAAGTGGTCATCAGGGAGCGACTGACGCTCGGGATCCTCGTCTCGCTCGGTGCAGAGGAGAGCGCCACCTGCACGGCTCTGACCGAGCGTGCCGCAGCACTGGACGTCAGCATCGAGTTCGAGCAGATGGCCTCCCGCCGACCCCGCGTCCAACAGGTGCGCCACTACGTCACGATCCTGGGCCAACCCCTGCGAGCAGAGGCGATCGCCGGCATCACCGGTCGTATCACGGCGGTCGGGGGGAACATCGAGAAGATCTCGCGCCTGTCGCGCTACCCCATCCTCTCGTTGGAGCTGCTCGTCTCCGGCGGGGACCCCGATCGTCTGCGCGCCGAGCTCGCAGCCGAGGCCGCGGCCTGCCGGGTTGACGTGGCGGTGCAGGCGGCCACGATCTACCGGCGGGCCAAGCGGCTGATCGTCATGGACGTGGACTCGACGCTCGTGCAGGGCGAGGTGATCGAAGCCCTCGCCGAGCGGGCGGGCTGCCTCGGGCGGGTGCGGGAGATCACCGCGCAGGCCATGGCCGGCGACCTCGACTTCGAGCAGTCCCTGCGCGACCGCGTCGCACTGCTCGAGGGGCTGCCCGTCTCGGCCCTCGACGAGGTTCGCGACCAGCTGGTGCTGACGCCGGGCGCCCGCACCCTCCTGCGCACGCTGCAGCGTCTCGGCTACCGGACCGCGATCGTGTCAGGCGGCTTCACCCACATCACCGACGACCTGCAGCGCCGTCTCGGCCTGGACTTCGCGGCAGCCAACACCCTCGAGGTGGTGGACGGGCACCTGACCGGCGGCCTGATCGGCACGGTCGTCGATCGTGCGGCCAAGGCCGACCTGCTCGAGCGCTTCGCGGCCGAGGCCGGCATACCGCTGACGCAGACCGTGGCCGTGGGCGACGGCGCGAACGACCTCGACATGCTGACCCGTGCGGGCCTCGGCATCGCGTTCAACGCCAAGCCGGCGGTCCGGCGCGCCGCCGACACCGCCGTGAGCGTCCCCTACCTGGACGCCATCCTCTTCCTGCTGGGCATCACCCGCGAGGAGATCGAGGCCGCCGACGCCGACGACCCCCGCATGCCGCCCGCCCATGCCGGTACGATCCTGCCCGGATGAGACGGCAACGGACCCAGACGCGCCCCGTGTTCTACCCCGACCGGCTCGCGATGATCCTGGGCGCTGGGCACGAACGCCTCGCGGCGATGGAGTCCGACGCGGAGAGCGTGGACCTGCTGACGTGGAACATCTTCGCGTCACTTGCCACCCACGCCGACCAGGACTGGCTTGCCTACCGGTTGCAGGCCCTTGGGGGGACGGCGGTCCGCGCCCCCCTGCGGATCTCGCTGTGGACGGGCCGGGACCGGGAGCCCTTCCTGCGGCCGAGCCCGGAGTACACGACGGCGATCAAGCAGCGCAGCGCCGCGGCCGGCCACGCCGATGACGCCCTGTCGGCCTTCGAGCAGGCGATCGACCTGCCCGTGCGCGTCGAGTCGCCCGACACACTCCTGCTCGTGGACCCCATCGGCACCCAGTACCGACGGGGAGGCGGCGGGCGGGACCGTCTCCTGGAGCTCATCGACGCCGGCCTGACCCACGCTCGACGCCTTTCCCGTGCACTCACGATCGCCGTCGTCTACCCGTCGGGAACACCCGCGGCCGGGGACCTGTCCGCCCGCATCAACGAGCTCCGCGACCCCGCGACGCTGCGCGCCGAGCTCGCGCACCGCCGAACCATCCCGCCGCTGGCCCTGCGCGAGCTCAGCTGGCAGCGCCTCATCCACCTGTGGGACGCCGAGCGGGAGCACCTCGATCTCTCGGGTCAGCCGGTCAAGGCGTTCCTCGCCCATCTCGAGGGTCGCGGTCTTCGCTGACCCGCGCTGACGCCCGTGGCACGGGCACGGTGTAGCGTGCCGCCCACCGCCGCGGGGCGACCGATCAGGGAGCAGGTCATGACCAGCCGTGCCGACACCGACCACACGTCACAACGGCTTCGGGATCTCAGCGAGTCGGTCACCCTGGCGATCACCGCGAAGGCGAAGGCCTTGCGGGCACAGGGCGAGGACGTCATCGGCTTCGGCGCGGGGGAGCCGGACTTCCCGACGCCCCCGCATGTCGTCGCCGCAGCCCAGGACGCGTGCGCGGATGCCGCCAACCACCGCTACTCGCCGGCAGCCGGGCTCCCCGCGCTGCGCTCGGCGATCGCCGTCAAGACCGCCCGGGACTCGGGCCTGCAGGTCGACGCGACGGAGGTGCTGGTCGCAAACGGCGGCAAGCACGCCCTCTACAACACCTTCCAGGCCCTGGTCGACCCCGGCGACGAGGTGCTCCTGCCGGCCCCCTACTGGGTCAGCTACCCCGAGCAGGTCCGCCTGGCGGGCGGCGTCGTCGTCGTCCTCGCCACCGATGCGGCGTCGGGCTTCCGCGTGACCGTCGAGCAGCTCGAGGCCGCCCGCACCCCCCGCACCAAGCTCCTGGTCTTCGTCTCCCCGTCGAACCCGACGGGTGCGGTCTACCCGCCCGAGGAGGTCGAGGCCATCGGGCGCTGGGCGGCCGACACGGGCGTGTGGGTGGTCACCGACGAGATCTACGAGCATCTGGTGTACGGCGACGCCCGACACGTGTCGCTGCCCGCGGTGGTCCCCGAGGCCAGGGCGCGCTGCGTGGTGGTGAACGGCGTGGCCAAGACCTACGCGATGACGGGGTGGCGCGTGGGCTGGTCGATCGCCCCGCCGGCGATCACCGCCGCGATGACCCGCCTGCAGAGCCACCTCACGTCCAACGTGTCAGGCGTCGCGCAGGCGGCGGCCCTCGCCGCCATCGAGGGCCCGCTGGACGAGGTGGCCACCATGCGGGCCACCTACGACCGCCGCCGCCAGCTGGCGCACGCGCGCCTGTCCGCGATCGACGGGGTCACCTGCCCCCTGCCCGAGGGCGCCTTCTACGCCTTCCCGTCCTTCGAGGGCGTGCTCGGCCGGACGATCGGTGGCCGCACGGTCCACACCGCCGTGGAGCTCTGCGAGGCCCTCCTGGATGTGGCGCGCGTCGCGCTGGTCCCGGGCGAGGCGTTCGGGGCGCCCGGCTACGCCCGCCTGTCCTACGCCCTGGGTGACGACGACCTCTCCACGGGCCTCGACCGCCTGGCCGAGGCCCTCGGCTGACCCAGCGGGCCCTTTAGAGCTGGGGGGCGAGTTGCATCTCCAACGCGCTCAGGCCGAGGGCCCCCTTGGCCTGCGCGACCTGGGGGGCGATCCTGGTGACGCCGATCGTGCCGACGTTGGTCACGCCTCCCAGGTGCAGCCCCACCGTCACCAGCACGCCCATGGCGCGCCCGTCGGCGCTGTTGACCGCGCCGCCGGAGTCGCCGAAGAGGGCCAGGCCGTTGGCGAAGACCTGGTTCGGGTCGCTGGTGGTCGGCGCGATCGAGGTGCGCGCCGGCAGGAGCTGGCCGAACACCAGCGCCTGACCGTAGTGCTGCAGGATGACCGGGCCGGGCGAGAGGTCCTCGTTGATCCCCGTCGGGCCACCGAAGTGGCACATCTGGGGACTGGCGGGGACGCCGTCGTCGAGGCGCACCAGGGCGAAGTCGCGCACGCCGCCCAGCACCGCGTAGGCGAACTCCCCCACGCGGTTGCCGGTGGCGTCGCGCGCCACCGGGCCGCTGCCGGGCGCCCACGTCTGCTCACCGGGGACGGCGCCGAGGACGCAGTGCCCAGCCGTGCCCATGTAGCGCTGCCCGTCGCTGCCGTGGAACAGGTAGTTGAACGAGCACAGACCCACGTCGTTCAGCACGGTGGCTCCGGGACGCACACCGGTGCAGGCCCCGAGCCCCAGCGGGAGGGCGGCCGTGCGGGTCGGCAGCAGCTCACCCAGCGATTCGAACAGCACCGGGGTGCCGTCGGCGACCGTGACCGGGTCGTCGCATTCCGGCTTGGCCGTGACGGCGGCGTCCTCCTCGGGCGACGGTGCCGCGGCGGCGGGGGCGACGGTGGTTGCGGCGAGAGCAAGTGACAGCAGCACGAGCAGGAGACGCGGGCGCATTGACGACCTTCCTTGACGACGACTCGGCGGAGTCCTCAAACGGTACCCCTTTCGAGGCGCTCGTCAAGGCACCGCCCGATTCGTCCGCACCCTGGTCCAAGCGAGCCGGCGCCCGACACTCTACGCTTGCCGCCCGCCCGCCCGGGCGGCTCGCGTCCAGGAGGTAGCAACCACACCATGGCGGCCTTCCGCCTCACCAGCCCAGCGTTCGAGCACGACACGCCCCTGCCACTCCGCTACAGCGGTGACGCAGATGACCTCTCCCCGCCCCTGGCCTGGACGGGCGCACCGGCAGGAACCAAGGAGCTTGTCCTCATCTGCGACGATCCCGACGCCGAGACCGGCGTGTTCACGCACTGGATCGTGTACGGGATGGCCCCCGACTCGTCGTCCCTGCCGGAGGGCATCTCCGACGACGCGATCATCGAGGGCGATGACATCTCCCTCGTCCAAGGGCTCAACGAGTTCGACCAGGTGGGCTGGAACGGCCCGATCGCCAGCGAGGAGCGCGGCCCCCACCGGCTGTTCTTCCGGCTGTACGCGCTGGACACCGAACTGCTGGACCTCCCGCCCGGGGTGACGCGGAGCGAGGTGCGCAACGCCGCCAAGGACCACATCATCGGCCAGACCATGCTCGTGGGCATCGTGTGAGCAGCGGGCGGGCCGCCGTGGCCGCCGGCTCGGAGGCTTCCTGGCGGCAGCGGTTCCGTGCTGCCCGGGTGTCCCTGCCCGCCTGGGCCGACGACGCGCCGGACCGAACCGTCTACGCCACCAACGCCTCGGGGGTCTGGCAGGTCCACTCGTGGGACCGCACGACCGGCGTGCACACGCCGCTCACCGACAAGGCGACCGGCGTGCGGGGCGGCGCGCTCCTGCCCGACGGCAGCGCCGTGGCGTGGTTCGACGACCACGACGGCGACGAGGTCGGGCGCTACGTGGTCACCCCGTTCGACGGCGGCCCGGCCACCCCGCTCGTGCCGGTCGTCGGTGCCGGGTGGTCCGCGGGGCTGTCGCTGCGCGCGGACCGGGTCGCGGTCGGCGTGGCCGACAGCGGGGGGTTCTCGATCCACGCCGGTGACCGCGACGAGCCGGCGCTGGTGTACCACCACGAGCACCCTGCCGATGTCGGTGGCCTGAGCCGGGACGCCGTGCTGCTGGCCATCGGCCACACCGAGCACGGCGACACGTTGCACCCGGCCGTGCGGGTGATCGACGCGCAGACGGGCGAGGCGCTGGCCGAGGCGTTCGACGGGCCCGGCAACACGACCGTGCCGGCCGGCTGGTCCCCCGTGCGCGGCGACGGTCGGCTCGCCCTGCTCGCCGATGCCGGCGGGAGTCTGCGCCCGCAGGTCTGGACCCCCGCGACCGGGGAGCGGGTGGCCCTCGAGCTGGACCTACCGGGGGAGGTGTGGGTCGCCGACTGGTGGCCAGACGCCTCCGCGCTGCTGCTCGGCCACGACCACCTCGGACGCACCGAGCTCCTCCGCTATGACCTGGAAGCGGGGCACGCCGAGCTCGTGCCACTCGGGGCGGGCAACGTCCATGGGGCCCGCGTCCGCGACGACGGTGAGCTGTGGTACGCGTTCACGTCGTCGGCCAGACCCCCACAGGTGCGCGCCAGGGGCCCCGCGGGTGACCGGGCGTTGCTCGTCCCCCCCGGCGACCCGGCCCCCGAGGGTGTCGCCTACCGGTCGCTGCACTACCCGAACGGTGACGGGGGGACCGTGCACGCGTTCCTCGCCGTGCCGCCGACGCCCGCGCCCCATCCCCTGGTCGTGGAGGTGCACGGCGGCCCCCAGGCGCAGAGCGACGACGGCTTCGAGCCCCACGTGCAGTCCTGGGTCGACCACGGTTTCGCGGTCCTGCTGCCCAACTACCGCGGGTCGACCGGCTACGGCAAGGCGTGGGAGGACGCCTTGCAAGGCGATCCCGGGCGGCCCGAGCTCGTGGACGTGCGGGCGGGCCGTGACCACCTGGTCGGGCAGGGCCTGGTGGACCCCGGGCGGGTCGTGCTGGCCGGCGGGTCCTGGGGCGGCTACCTGGCGTTGCAGGGCATCGGCACGCAACCCGACGCCTGGACGGCGGCCGTTGCGGTCGTGCCGGTTGCCGACTACCTGACGGCCTATGCCGACGAGGCCCCCGCCCTGCAGGAGTTCGACCGTGCCCTGTTCGGCGGGACCCCCGCCGAGGTACCCGAGCTCTACCGGCAACGCTCACCACTGACCCACGTCGACCGCGTGCGCGCCCCCGTCCTGATCATCACGGGCCGCAACGACACCCGCTGCCCCATCCGCCAGGTCGACCGCTACGTCGCCGCCCTCGCCGAACGGGGTGTGCCCCACGCCTACGACATCTTCGATGCGGGACATGGCTCGTTCTCCGCGGAGGAGACGATCCGCCAGCAGGCGCTGGCCATCGACTTCGTCGCGCGGCACCTCGGCACACCCACGGCCTCGTGACCCGGACCACGTCGCGCGCCGCGAGTCGGGACGGTCAGGAGGCCGGCACCTCCGACCGCTCGCGACGGGCGCCCCACATCACGAGGGCGCTCACCGCCGCGAAGCCGAGCAGGGCCAGACCCACCACGGCCAGGACCGCCGCGAGGTCGTCGGGTGGGGCCAGGAGGCCCCGGTCCTCGTCCGCCCACGGCCACAGCGCCCGCAGGGCCCCCGCCATCAATCCCACGAGGGCGGCCATGGTGGCGTCGTGGCGGCGCTCGAGCAGCCATCCGAGCACCCGGGAGAACGCCCCGAGGCCGAGCACGGCGCCCACCCCGAAGCCGGCCACGTACACGACGTCGAGGTCGCGTGCGGCCTGCAGGGTCGGCTGGTACATCCCCATGGCCTCGAGCAGGAACGCCCCGCTGACCCCCGGCAGGATCATCGCGCAGATCGCCACCGACGCCGCAGCGGCCGCCATCAGCACCCCCGGGTCGGCGACGGTGCGGGGGGGGACACCGACCAGGACGAACGCGACGGCGGCCGCCATCAGCACCATGACCGCCTCGCGGACCCCGGGACGGGCGATGGCCCGCCACGGGACAGGCAGGGACGCCGCCACGAGCCCGAAGAACAGCCCGCGCGCCCGCGCGGGGTAGGCCTCCAGGAGCGGTGGGATCACGAGGGTCCCCACGGCCAGGGCTGCAACGATCCCCCCGAGGAGCGGCAGCACCAGCCCCCACTCCACGTCGCGCAGTCGCAGCGACGCGGCGGCCCGTATGGAGTCGATCAGACGGGTGTAGATACCGACGATCAGGGCCACCGTCCCGCCGCTGACGCCGGGGACGACGTCGGCGGTGCCCATCAGCATGCCCTGCGCCAGATGGGTGAAGGTCGGCCGGATGCGCATCGCCGGGAAGCCTACTCGGGCGGCGCGCCGGCGTTGGGGTGCCCGGAGACCGAGGTCAGGAGAGATGCTCGGTGGTGTCGCACCCGCCGGTTACCCTTCTGACCATGTCCGCACTCCACACCGCGACCGATCCAGCCGCGCCAGCCGCGCCAGCCGTCCCCGGCACCCCCGGCGACGCGGGCGACGCGGGCGCGACCGACGCACCGGCACCCCTGCGCCTGTCCTTCTCCCGGGTGGACGCCTTTCTCACGTGCCCGTTGAAGTTCCGTTTCTCCTACGTCGACCGCCTGCCCCAGGAGCCGAGCCCGACGTTGTCGTGGGGCACGTCGGTACACGCCGCGCTGGAGTCGTGGTGGGACCAGAAGCTGCCGCAGCCGCCGCCGGTGGAGGTGCTGCTGCAAGGCCTGTACGACGGCTGGGACGACACCGGGTTCGAGGGCATGGCCCGCGACGAGAAGCTGCGGTGGTACGCCCACGCCCAAGACGTGCTGCGCCGTCACCACGCGCGCTACGCGCCCGTCTATGTGCCCGCCGTGGCGTGCGAGCAGTGGTTCGAGCTCGATATCGGTGACGGGGTCGAGGTGGTCGGGTCGATCGACCACGTGGCCCGCACGCCCTCGGGCGGCATCGGCATCGTCGATTGGAAGACCAACCGCAAGGCCAAACCCCGCAAGCGCGTGGTGGGCAGCTTGCAGCTGGCCATCTACTGCCTGGCCGCGAGGGAGCTCTGGGGTCAGGACCCCGAGTGGGTTGCCCTGGACTTCGTCGTGCCCGGGATGCGCGTCAGCGTCGACCGCGGTGAGATCGACGTCGACGGGGCCTTGGCGACCATCCGGGACGTCGCCGCGACGGTCCGCACCGCCACCGACTACCAGCCGCGTCCCTCGCCGCTCTGTCCCTGGTGTGACTACCGCGCGCTGTGCCCCGCCTTCGAGGGCGACGGCCCGGACGTGCCGGGACTGGCCGTGGTCGAGCTCCAGCGGTTGCGTCGCCGGCAGGCCCACGACGCTGCCCGGGCCGCAGAGCTGGAGGCCCTCATCCGCGACCGGCTCGGTCCAGGCGCCTCCGTGGAGCTCGGGTCAGCCTGAGGCTCGCACCCGCGGACGACCACGCGTCAGCATCCCATGGCGGTCGCTGCGCGACGGCCGCGTCCGGGCAAGTCGCCGGGCCACACGACCACCGCAGGCGTTGGGGAGGATCGGGCCCTGGCGGTGGCCCAATGCTGCGATCGCCCTCCGCACGCTCCGGCGATCCCCTCGTCAGCGGCAGGCTCGACGCAGGAGCGGGTAGGGGTTCACGGGCGCGCCCTCGGGCCGGTAGATGCCGAGGTGGTTGTGGGGTGGCGTGCCCCGGGCGTTGCCCGTCGTGCCCACCGTGCCGATCGCCTGTCCGGCTTCGAGCTCGTCGCCCTCCTCCAGGTCGGCGACGGTGTCCAGGTGGGCGTTGTAGACGTCGTACCCGTCGACCTCGTAGGTGACCGAGCGTCCGCCGAGGCCCACGTCGGCCCGGGAGACCTTCGTGACCACGCCGTCTGCCATCGCCACGACGGCTGTGCCCCGCTCCGCGAACACGTCCGTCCCCTCGTGGCTGCGCCCTCCCGTGCGCGGGAAGCCCCAGTCGTTGACGAACTGCGTCGGTCCGTTGACCGGGCATCGGGATGCCCGCCACGAGGTGACCCCCTCCTTGCCGGCCTCGATGCGCGTCGAGCCCGCCCGCATGCGCTCGGCCACCTCGGCCGCCTTCCTCGCCAGCGCCACGAGGTCGTGGGTCAGCTGCACGTTCTCGGCGGTGGACGGGGTGGGGGGCGCGGCCTGGGTGGCTGCGCGCTGGCGGTCGGCGTCACCGATGATCCCGTTCGTGCGGTTGGCGTGGGCGCCCAGCGCCGCGGCGAAGCGGGCCTCGGCGCGCGGCGCTTCGGCCTCGGCCGCGCGCAGCGCCTCCTCGGCGTGCGCGAGCTCCTCCACGGCCCGGCGATGGGCCCGCTGGCCGGCCGCCTCGCCAGCGCGGGCCTCGTCCAGCTCGGCCTGCAGGCGCTGCTCCACCCTCCTCGGGAGCATCTGGCGGAGGTAGCCGACGCCGTCGACGAACTCCTTCGGGGAGCGCGAACGCATCGCGGCCTCCATCGCCATCATCGCCGGGGTCTGGTTCGAGCTCCCGGCCCGGTAGGCCCTGACCGCCTCCGCTGTCAGGGCCTGCGTCGCGTCCTCGAGCTCTGCCTTGGCCTCCTCCAGGGCGCGCCCGGCCCGCTCGGCGCGGTCTCGGGTTTCGACCACGCGCTCCTGCGCCTCAGCGACGTCCAGGCGCGCGACCACCAGGTCGCCCGCCGCCCGGTTGCGCCGACCCAGCGCCGCGATCAGGTTGCCCTCCGCACCGGTGAGCTCGCCCTTGGCGGACTCCACGGCAGCCCGGAGGGCCCGCGTGCGCTCCGCCTCCACGCGTTCGGCCTCCACGCGCTGGGCCTCGAGACGCGCAGCCTCGGCCTGCTCGGCCGCGAGGCGCTCCGCCTCGGCCGCCTCGGCCGGGGCGGGCTCCTGCCCCACCGCCGGCCGCGCCGGCAGGGGCAGGATCAAGGCAGGGATCAGCAGCAGGCCCAGGGCCCATGCAAGAGCCGCGAACCTGCGCCGTGGCGGCGACAGCATCCGCCCAGGATGGCGTGCCGAGCCGGCATGTGCACGAAATAGGCGACTTTTCGCCCGCGAACGCGGCTCAGGTGGCTTCGTCCTCCCTCTGCTCCGCTGCGGCGGGGGCAGCCTCTGCGGTGGGCGCCGCGGTGAGCCCCAGCTTGGAGCGCATCTCCGACAGCCGTGCCGACGCCTGGTTGGACGACACGGCCTGCTCCACCTCGAGCATGCGGCCCTCGACGGAGTCGGACTGCAGCTCCGCCATGCCCTTGGCCTTGGCCAGGCGGGTCTCGATCTTGTCGCGCACCTGGTCCAGGGTCGGCACGTCCTCGCCGACGGTGGCCGACATGGACTCCATGGCCGCGCTCATCTGCTCGGCCATCTTCGCCTGGTCGAGCTGGGACAGCAGCTTCTGGCGCTCGCCGAGCTTCTTCTGCAACATCGCCGAGTTCTGCGCCACGGCCGCCTTCGCCTGATCCGCCGACTGCGTGGCGCTCAACACCTGCTGCTTGAGCGCCTCGACGTCCTCCTCCTTGGCGATGAGCTGGTTCGCGAACGCCTCGGCGGTCCGCGTCAGCTCGGTGGCGCGTGCGGCGTCACCGGAGCGCTCGGCCTCCGACGCCATGATCAGTGACTGCTGGGTGGTGGCGTTCAGCTTCTCGAGCTCCTGCATCGCCCGCTCGAGGTCCATCTCCGCCTTCTTCTGGTTGGCGATGACGTTGGCGGCCGTCTCCCGCAGGCGCTTGTGCTGCTCCTGCGCTTCGACGATCGCCTGTTCGATCTGGATCTTGGGGTCGGCCCGCTCCTCGAAGCTGCTGCCGAGCTTCGCCGACAGGTACCGCCACCACCGCCGCAGAACCTTGCCCATCGCTGACCCTTTCGTGTGAGTACCCGGACGTTATCCGACCGCGGTCTGGCCCGCGGCCTCCTCCAGCCCCTCCCGCAGCGCCTCCATCTCGCCGACCAGGCGGTCCACGTCGGCGTCGAGGCCACCGAGCGCGACCGGATCGTCGACCTTCAACGACAGCTCCACGGCGCGCGCCACCGCCTCGTCGAGGCGCACCTCGAGCACCTGGAGGCGCTCCCGCGCGTCCTGGGCGGTGGCGGCGATCCGCCGGTAGGTCTCCGCCTGGCCCCGCAGGGCGTCGACGAGCGACGCCGTGGTGGGAGAGGCCGGACCCTCCTGCAAGGTGCGGATGCGCTGCTCGACCTGGTCGGCCGGTGCCAGCTGGGCGAGCGCGGTCTCGAGGTCCTGCCCGCGGCTGGCGATCCGCCAGCACTCCGCGACCCCGTCGCGCAGCCGCACCCCGATCTGCGCCAGACGCTCCTGCAAGGGGCCGGCGGAGGTCGCGGCCACCGCCTGGTCGAAGCGCGCCCGCGCGTCCTGCGCCTCCTTGACGTACCAGCGCCACGAGTCCCCCAGGCGCGACAGGTCGATCTGCGCCTCGGTCGGGGCCGGATGATCCTTCGGCATCAGCCGCGCGACCCAGGCGGCGTAGACGACGGCTGCAAGGCCGAAGGCCAGCCCCGGGCCCACCCCGACCGCGATCGCCGCCGCCGCCCCCGCTCCGGCCAGCAGGATGGACGAGGGCGCCATGATCGCCGCGGCGGTGCGCCGGGTGTAGAAGCGGTCCCGCAGGCTCATCCAGCAATGCTATCCAGCCCCGGGGGGGGGGGGGGGGGGGGGGGGGGGGGGGGG
>JBBDQS010000053.1:27902-41544 GCA_040905805.1 Egibacteraceae bacterium
CCCCCCCCCCGCGGCGTGGTTACGCTGTCCACAGGTCCGTCGACGACAACGACCATGGAGCGTGGAGCATGGCTAGGGTCCAGCGTGTGATCACCGACCTCGCCGACTACACCACCGCCGAGCTCGAGGCGCTCGAGAACGAGCACCCCGAGTGGGGGCGGCTGGAGGTGATCGACGGGGCACTGCACGCCACCGGAGGGTCCGCCGTGGGCGACCGCCACCAGCTCCTCGTCCAGCGCCTGTACCTGCTGTTCGCCGCCGCGTGTCCGCCCTCGCACATCGTGCGACTCGACACGTGGTGGTTGTCCTCGCGCGGGCGGATCCGTCCCGACCTCGCGCTGTACCGCCCGCAGGACCGGCCCGCGAACCGCCGGTCGTTCACGGTCGCGCCGTGGGCGACGCTTGAGGTGCTGAGCGACGACGTCCACCACGACCTGGTCCGCAAGCACGGGGTCTACGCCGAGCAGGGTGTGGTCCGGCGGGCCTACGTCGAGGCGTGGGGGCGCTACCCGTGGTGGTGCCGCCTGGACGGCGTCGACCACGACGGCCCCACCGCCACCTGGGCGCTGGACGGCTGGCCGGCGCTGCACCTCGACCGCGACACCCTCCTCGCCGACTGAGCTGCACCACCGGATGGGTGGCACTGCCACCGATCAGGAACCAGGCGAACCTCGCCGAGGTCGCGGACCGCCCGGGGCACCGGCAACCGCGTCCAGCACGCGCTGTCGCGTGCTTGCCGACGGTTGTCGTCCCCCAGCCTACAGCCCGGTGACCTGCAGGAACCACTCCAGATGGGGGTTGCCGCTGGTGTTGGTCCAGGTCCCGGTCTCGCTCTCGGTGGTGTCCTGCGCCCGGCCCAGCAGGTCGGAACGGGCGTTGGTGAACGCCGCGAAGTCGGCGGCCTGCGGCTTGCTCTGCAAGAAGACGGCGGCAGCGCCGGCGACGTGGGGTGCGGCCATCGACGTGCCGCTCTTGGTGGTGGTCCCGCCGCCGGCCTGGGTGGACAGGATGCTGACCCCGGGGGCGGCGATCCCCACGGGCGCCGACACGGTGGGGATGTAGTCGACCGCGTCATCACCCCAGTTGGACCAGCTCGGCCAGTCCGAGTCGGCGTTGGTCGCCGAGACGGTGATGACCGTGTCGTCGTAGGCGGCGGGGACCGCGCCGGCGGCGTCGGCCCCGCTGTTGCCGGCGGCGACGGCGAACACCACGCCGACGTCGGTCGCGTCGCAGATCGCCTGGTGGTAGGCGTCGGCGCCGGAGAACTCGCCGTTCGCGCACGTGGCGGTTTTCGAGCCCGAGCCGCCGAGGCTCATGTTCGCGACCCGGGCGAGGCCGGTGTTGTGGCTGGCGACCCAGTCGATGCCGGCGATCACCCCCGAGCGGGTGCCCGAGCCGCTCTTGGCCAGCACCTTGACCGCGTGCAGCGTCACGTCGGGCGCCACCCCGACGACGTCCACGTCGTTGTCGAGCGCGCCGATCGTGCCCGCCACGTGCGTGCCGTGGCCGTGGTCGTCGTCCCAGTCGGCCGCGCAGCCCCCGCCCCGGCACGGCTCGACGGCGTAGCCCTCCGCCACGTTGGTGGTGAGGTCGCGGTGGTCCGGGTCGATGCCGGTGTCGATCACGTACACGTGGATGCCGGCGCCGGTGTTGCCGTCGCGCAGCGGCGCCCCAACGCGCTCGACGCCCCACGGCACGGGCTGGAGGTCGGTCGACGTCGCGGTGAGCGTGAAGTCAACCGTGGTGGTGCTATCCGCCCCGACCGTCGCCTCCTTGCTCTGCGGGTCGAACCCGTCGGCGGTGGCCGTGACCGTGTGCTTGCCCTCGGGGACGTCGCTGATCGAGTAGTCCCCGTTGCCGTCGCTGGTCGCCGACAGCGTCGTCCCCTCGACGGTGACGGTCGCGTCGGCGATGGCCTCGTCGGTGCTGGCGGTGACCGTCCCGGCGATCGTGCCGGTCCCTGGCTCCGGTGACGGCGCGTCGCAGTCCCCGCTGTAGGGGGTCGGCTTGTCGTGCCCGCACTGGTGGTGGGCGGTGGTCACGACACGGTCCGCATCGACGTAGGCGACCCGGGGGTCAGCGGCGATGCGCGCGGCAGCGCGCTCGGACATGCGCGCGGCGTAGCCCTGCAGGGCGTGGCGGTAGACGTGGGCGACCGAGGCGTTGTGGGCGCGGCTGTGCTCGGCGGCGACCGCTCCGGGGTCCCCGGACTCCAGCACCACGATGTAGGCGCCGGGGATCACGTCGGGGTCGGCTGTGGGTGTGGCTCCACCTGCCGTCGGCAGCAGCGCCAGCATCATCGTCGCGGCTCCCACGAAAGCGATCGAGCGTCTCATCGTGCGCTCCTCCCGGGCGAGCACGCCGCCAACCCCGCGCTGGCCGTACCGCTCGTACCCCGGAGCATGAGGGTATAAGGCCAGGAGGGGCCGCCACAAGGCCCCGCGCCAGAACCATCACAAGGGGCTAGGCTAGCGCGGCCGCGGCGTCCGAGGGGTCAGAAGTTAGAGATCACCGCCGTGAAGACCTGGTCGATCGTGCGCGGGTCGCTGGAGTCGTACGCCGCGGCGTCGGTGGCCTCGGCGATGCGCCGCAGCACCGCCGGGTCGGCGTCGCGCCCGTAGGCGATCGGAAAGATGCGCACCGGGGACTGCTGGCCCTCCAGCCCTTCGGTGAGCGAGCGCAGCATGGCCTCGAGGTCGTCGTTGCGGGGGTCCTCGTTGCGACCGTCGGTGAGCAGCACGACCGCGTTGATCTTGGCCGGGTCCGCGTCCGCGCGCAGCTCGCGAAAGCTCTCCTGGGTGACCGTGTACAACGGGGTCCCCGCGACGGGGACGAGCCCCTCCAGGCGCTCCTGGAGGGCGGTGCGGTTCTCGCTCATGGGCCCGATGGGAACGAGGTCGATCCAGTCGTCCTGGCCGTCCGGACCGAGGTTGGTCGAGAAGATCCGCAGCCCCACCTCGTCGTCGTCGCGGAACTGGTCGAGCGCCTGGACCGCCGCTTGCACGGCGAGGTCGAGCTTGGTCTCGCGGCTGTCACCAGCCGGGTCGGCCATGGAGCCGGACACGTCCATGACCAGCTGGACGCGCGCGGCCTTGCGCTGCTCCTCCCAGCGCTCCAGCACTTCCACCATCACCGGTGGCGGCGGCACCTCCAGGGTGGTCTGCGGCTCCTCGGGGTCCACCCCGAGGTCGGCCACCAGCGGTGGCCCCAACGCCACCTCCGGGTTGCCCGGCCGGAAGCCGAACTCGAGCACCCGTTCCTGGTTCTCGGGTCGCTGCACGTACTCCTCGAAGACCCGGGCACCCGCCCGCTGCTCGTCGCTGACCCAGTCGGCGTCAAGGATGATGAAGGGGTTGTCGCTGAACAGCGTCCCCTCCTTGGGGTAGATCCCCACAAGGGGGATCCGCGGTTCCTCGAGCACCTCGCCGGGCTCCAGGACCCCGTCGGGGTTGCCGCGGTTGTAGTTGATGAGGCTGACCTCCTCGATGGCGATCGCCGAGGCGTAGGTCAGCACGGTGCCGCGGGCGTCGTTGCGGGCCATGTTGTTCAGGAATGTCAGCGTGGTGTCGCCGTAGTGCACGACCGCGGACTCGACTCCGCGGGCGAACTCGGCGACCTCGTCCTGGGCAAGGTCCTCGGTGCTGAGGCCCCGCTCCTTGCCCGTGGCGGCGTAGTACTGCGCGATCAGCGCGGAGAGCCCCGACGTCGAGAAGTTGGGGTTGGTCTTGCCGAGGCGGAAGCGGCCCCACTCCGGGTGGCCGACGCTGCCCCACCCCTCCGGGTCGTTGGCGAGAGCCAGGACGTCGGCCCACCCGATGGGCGTGTCCGGGTGACCGAGTGCGGTCGCCATCGGTTCGGGCATGGCGATCAGCAGCGGGGTGAGCATGAATGGCCGGGCATCGGCCGGCGCCATGGGCGACTCCCCCTGCTCGTCGAGGAGCTGGTTCAGGATCGCGCCCCAGCTGCTGGCCGCGGGCGACCAGATCACGGGCGCCGGGCCGTCGGCATCGGGGTTGGGCCAGCCCTGGCTGAGCAGGGTCATCGCCCCGCCGGAAGCCGACGAGTACGGGCGGACGAAGATGCACTCGCCATCGACGACCGCCTCGTCCGAGCCGTTGAAGTCGCCCGCGAGATCGGTCAGCAGGTCGATCTTCTCCGAGCTGACCGCCATGTCGACCGTGACGCAGTCGCCAGGGTCGCCGAGGTCACCGCCGGTCTCGCGCTCGCCGGTTGTGCCGCCCTGGCATGCGGCCAGGGCCATCGCACCGGCCATGGCCAGAGCCGTCCAACGCAGCAATCCCGTCATCGTCCGACCTCCTGTGCGAGCTGCAGCAACACGAACAGCGTCCCTGCCGGCGGCAACCCCGCCTCTGTCGGCAGCCCTCCCGGAAAGGCCACCCCCACCTGTGTCAACGCCGGTGCGTCCGGACTGCCCTCGACCCGCCAGCCGGCCTCCGCGAGCAGGGCCGGCGCGACCCGCGCCACCTCCTCGGCGAGGGCGTGCGCCCCATCATCATCGCCGATCGCGGCCACGACCAGGTTGGCGGTCACCACCGGCTCGATCGGCTGCAGCCGCAGCGTGGGCGCGCGGGCGGCGGTCCGGGCGAGGAAGGGCGCGGCTTGGGCCTCGAGCACGCCGGCGATGTCCAACGCGCTCTCCCCCCGCTGCACCATCGCCTCGATCGGAGACGCCAGCCCTGGCGGGAGCGGGGGCCTCGCCTCCTCCAGCCGGCTGAGCCAGGCGAAGAAGGCGTTGCCCTCCACATCGGCCCTGCTGACATCGCCCCCGCCGGCGTATCCCGCAGCGATCTGGCCCAGCAGCAGCATCGCCTCGGCGGCGTCGGCACCCTCGGCACGGCCGACCTTCACCCGACCCCAGGCCTCGGGGGCGCCGATGTCCGCCCACGAGCCTGCGGCCACGTCCCCGACGCACCGCCAGGTCAAGGTGCCGCACGCGCTTTCCAGCGCGGCGGCGCGCTCCTCCCACACGGCGGCCACCAGCGGCGAACGTGCCAGCGGCGTGCCGTCGCCGAGCACCGTCGCCTCGCCGGCGGACTCCAGGCGGAGCGCGGCGACCTCCACCCAAGGGTCAAGCGTGAGCCAGGCGCCCCGCAGCTCCTCCCCGGCCGGGTCGACCAGCCGGTCGGCGACGGCCGCCGGGGCCTCGGCGACAGCGCCCACGTCCGCCTCGTCGGCGACTGCCTCACAGACGTCCTCCAAGCCGACGTCGCAAGTCAGCGTCAGCTCGCCGGCGGTCCCGGGGGGATTCCCCGGGCCGGCGAGAGGCGCATCCTCGATGCGGGAGCGAAAGCTCAGCGCCCCCGCGACCATGCCCACGGCGAGCACCAGCGCAAGGATGCGCTTCACCGCCATTGGAGCCCCCAGCCGCCGCTCACCGGCTCAGGGTATCGGCATCACCCGTCCGCGGTGGCATGGGGGTCGGCCCGCTCGGGCACGTCGCGGGCCGTGAGCGTCACCAGGTCCTCCTCGGTGTGCTCGCGGCCCTCGCGGTGCAGGGCGTCCACCCGGGCGACGACCCGGCTGGCCTGGCGGGCGACCGCCGCCTCGAACAGGTTGCGGGCGAGCCTGCCGTTGCCGAAGCCGCGATCGCGGGGGGCCCGGTCCAGCAGCGTGCGCATGGCGTCGCGCGCGCCCCGCGTCAGCCGGTAGTGGTGACGCCGAGCCAACAGCTCCAGGATGGCGAGCAGCTCGTCGGTGGTGTAGTCGGGGAAGAAGATCGTCTTGGGGAAGCGCGACCGCAGGCCGGGGTTCGCGTCGATGAAGGTCGCCATCTCGTCGGTGTAGCCGGCCACGATCACCACGACGCGGTCACGGCGGTCCTCCATCAGCTTGACCAGCGTGTCGATGGCCTCCGCCCCGAAGTCCCGTTCGCCGCCGCGCGCCAGCGCGTAGGCCTCGTCGATCAGCAGGACGCCGCCGTCGGCGGCGTCGAACACCTCGGTGACGCGGGTGGCGGTCTGGCCGACGAAGCCGGCGACCAGGCCGGAGCGGTCAGTCTCGACGAGGTGGCCCCGCTCGACGACGCCCAGGGCCCGGTAGATCTGGGCGACCAGGCGGGCCACGGTGGTCTTGCCGGTACCCGGGTTTCCCGTGAACACCAGGTGGCGGCTCTGGACGGCGACCGGCAGGTCCCGAGCACGGCGCAGCTGCTCGACGCGGAGCAGGTCGGTGACCAGGCGCACCTCGGCCTTGACGCCGTCGAGACCCACCAGCTCGTCGAGGGCAGCGAGCGACTCGTCCAAGGAGCGCTCGGGCTCGTGCAGACCCTCCACCGTCCCGACCGGGCGGCCCTCGGCCGGCGCCGTCTCGGCCGGCCCGGGTCCGGTGCCCTGCGCCGGGGGCGCTGCGGGGGCCGCGGGGGGCGTGGGCAGCAGCCGCAGCAGCATCTTGCGGAAGTCGTCGACAGCCGCGAGCTCGAGGCGGTCGGTGTAGCCGTCGAACGCCGCGGTGGCGTGCGCGACCGCCATGGCCCGCTCGTAGTACACCCGGGTGCGCGCCGAATGGTCCCCGAGGTCGGCGTCGCGCAGCAGGCTGAAGAGCGGGGAGGGCGCCCCCAGCCACTCCGCTGCGTCGTCGAGGAGGCCTTGGCGACGCACCTCCTCGGGGGTGGCCTGCCCCAGTCGGCCGTCGAGCCGGCCGGCGAACACGCTGATGAGGGCCAGGATCTCGTGGTCGCCGACACGCCCGTCGGCGACCACGAGCGCGGCGGCGAGGTGGTAGGAGTCCAGGGCCACGTCGGCCCCCGCCCGGCTGGGGTCCATGCCCGTGGCGCGGGCCAGGGCCTCCAGCACCGGGGTCAGCGCTGCCACGAACAGGTCCACGTCGTGCGACAGGCGTGCCGTGGTGTCCACCGTGCTCCCTCCGCCATCGCTTGGACGCAGCGTAGAGGGCTGGGGAGACAACCGCCTCGCCGACCCCGACGTGGACTACTCGCAGTTCGACACGGACGGCGACGGCGTCATCGGTCAGGACGAGCTCGTCCTGGTGCGCCAGGACGTCTCCCCCGACCCTGTGCCCGAGGGGTTCCGCCACGGCGCAGCGCCCCGACCTCGTAGAGCTCGACGGCGTGGAGCTCGGTGGTGCCGGCAACGCATGGGACAATGATCGGTTGGTGGCCGTCGAGCCGGCACCGCCACCAACCTGATGACGCTGGTCCACGAGGTCGGCCACGCCGCCTTCGACATGCCCGACACCCGCATCAACAACGATGTCGACCGATACGACCTCGGTGCGGGCACGTCGAACCTCGCGGACGCGTCGCTGTTCCGGTCGAGCGCGTGGCAGGCGATGCGCCTCGGCTGGGCCGACCCGACGGTGGTCACCCACAGCGGCTACTACGAGGTGCCGGCCTCACCGCTTGGCGACCCGTTCGTGCTGTACGACCCCGCGCGGGGCACCGACGAGCACTTCGTCGTGGAGAACCGCGTCGGGGGCAGCGACCACTACGACCAGGGCCTGCTCGACATCGGTCTTGTCGTGTGGCGGGTCGACGAGCGCAACTACCACCCGGTCGGCGCCCAGGGCGCGTACCTGTCGCTCACCCGACCCGACGACGGCAGCGCGACGTTCAGCCCGGGCGTCGAACCGGGCGACCCACAGCGCACACTGGACGGAGCGACGTGGCTCGACGACAGCGACGCCGACATCGCCATCCGCGCGATCTCCCCGGTCGGCGACGTGATGCGCGTATACTTCGACGTACCGGGCGCCGGCATCCTCGTCGACCCCATCACCCACGCCTCGAATGGGACCGCGGTCGACCTCGCCCCTGGCGACTACGCCATCCGCGCGGCCACCGAGCGCTTCGGCCGGCACACGGCCGGCGTGGACAGCGCCGACTACCGGGTGCTGACCGCAGCGCAGCGCGTGCAGCAGCTGCGCGACCACGTCACCGACGCCGACCTGCGCCCCGGAATCGAGCGCAGCCTGACCGCCAAGCTGGAGTCCACGCTGGAACGGCTCGAGGCCGGCGATTCGGCGTCGGCCTGTCACCCGTTGCAGGCCTTCGCCAACGAGGTCCAGGCGCTGCAGGGTCGGCAGGTCTCCGAGGCCCGCGCCGCGGCCTGGCTGCACGAGACCCGGAGCATCCGCGCCCAGCTGAGCTGCTCCACCTGACCATCCTGGCTGGCGCCATGACCCTCCTATCTGTCGCGATCACCTGTTGACTCCGGGCCTGGGGGCCGGTACGTGTAGGTGCGCCCGCACGGTGCTGATGCCGCCCCCGCCCGACGGCGCGGTGGCGGCCCACGAGAGGAACGCTGACCATGGCCATTCCCACCGAGAACGTCGGCTCGCTGCCGCGCCCGAAGAAGCTCCAGCAGGCCCTCTCCGCCTACGACGCGGGCACCATCACCCATGAGCAGCTGGTCGCCGAGCAGGACGAGGCATGCCGGGACTCGATCGAGCGGATGGAGGCCACCGGCCAGGCGTTTGTCACCGACGGCGAGCAGCGTGAGTCGAGCTTTGCCACCTACCCGTTGACCGACACGCTGGCCGGGACCGGTCTGGCAGACAACCTCGCCCCCGACGGGCAGTTCTTCGCCATCTTCGACGACGGCCACGACCGCCAGCTGCCTCGGCTGACCGGCGGCCCCTTCCGCTACAAGACGTACGCGTCGGAGTCTGTGGAGAAGGCCGTGGCGATCGCCACCAAGCCCGTCAAGAAGGCCGTGATCGCCCCGTCCATGCTGATGCTGCTGTATCCGCTGGAGGGCGAGGTCCCCGGCTACCCCCGCGAGCAGTTCCTCTCCGACCTGGTCGACGAGTGCGAGAAGGACATCCGCCAGTGCTTCGCCGCGGGTGCGGTGCGGGTCTCGGTGGACTTCACCGAGGGCCGGCTGGCCAACAAGAACGATGCGCGCAACCCGTGGACGGGCCGCGACATGCTCGACGACTTCATCCGGCTCAACAACCGCGTCATGGAGCGCTTCACGGCCGAGGAGCGAGTCAACATCGGCATCCACACCTGCCCGGGAGGCGACTGCGACTCGGTGCACAGCGCCGAGGTGCCCTACGAGAAGCTGCTGCGCAACATGTTCGACATCAATGCCGGATACTTCCTCATCCAGTGCGCCAGCGAGCGCGACAAGGAGAACGTCTACAAGCTGTGCGGGGAGTACCGCCGCGACGACGCCGACGGCGTCGCCCAGAAGTGCTTCATGGGCGTGATCGATCCCCTGAACCCGCAGGTGGAGACGCCCGAGCAGGTCAGGGACGCGCTGGTCACCGCGGCCGGCTACATCCCGGTCGAGCACCTGGGCGCGACCGATGACTGTGGCTTCTCACCGTTCAGCACCGACGAGAAGCCCAAGCACGGCTCGCCCGACCTCGCCAGGGACATCGCGTTCCAGAAGATCACCGCGCGCGTCGAGGGCGTGCAGCTGGCCTCCGACCAGCTCGGCTTCTAGCGGCGATGGGCAGGCCGGGGGTGGGCGCGTGCGGGCCCCCGGCTCGTCACCTTGACCTCACCGGCTCGGTTGTCCGATCGGGGCGGCGAGCAGCGCATTCGGGATTCCGAACGCATCGACGAGGTCGACCGCGTGGGGCCGCAACTCGGAGCACAGACGGTCCACCTGTCTGATGATCGCGCGTGACTTGTTCGCCTCGAACAGGCCCTGTTCGAGGTACCAGGCGCGGTGCCGTTCCAAGTGGAGACAGCGCGTACAGCGTGGGTGGTCGCCATCGCCTTGAGCCCGGCCGCACGCGACTCCAGTTGCATCCGCTCACGAGGATCGGCGTCACGCGATCGCAGGAGGGAAACGTAGTCGTCGGCGAGGTCACGCAGGGCGAAGTGCAGCGCATAGGTCGTGGCCAGCGGGATGATGAGGCGCCGCTGGTGCGTGCGGTAATCGAGCAGGGGAGTCTCGGGTCCCGAGGGGGGCGCGAACTGGCGGCGTCGCTCGGCATACCGGGTGGCGATGGTCAGCGCGGATCGTGCTGCGCTCGTGATGCCTCGACGTGCCGAGGTGGAGGATGGCCCCGCCGAACAGCCCGAACTGCACCCGCGAAGCACGCATCGAGGCGCAGGTCAACATCCGCCGCAAGCGCCTTGCGGCCATGCTCAAGTTCCTCGAGGTGGAGGGAGCCGTCGAACGCACCGCCACGGGCTGGCAGCGCACCCTGCGTCCCTGGAGCTACGACGAGGATCGCGTTGCTGCCGTGACCGCACAGCGACGCGCCGAGCAGCGGGCCATGCGGACCTACATGACCACCGACGGGTGCCTCATGGCGTTCCTGCGCGAGCAGCTCGACGACCCGTCAGCAGCGCCCTGCGGCCGCTGCCGACAGCTGTGGCAGACGAGCTCGTGTCCGCGGCGGTGGGCCACCTGCGGTGCCAGACCCTCGAGATCGAGCCGCGCAAGCCGTGGCCGCAGGGCGTCGCGGGCGTGTCAGAACGCATCCGTCCGAAGCATCAGCTGCTGCCTGGCCGATCGCTGTCCGTCTTCGTCGACTCGCGCTGGACCCGGCTGGTCGACGTCGGTGTCGAACCGCTCACCTCCCGGGACTACTGGTGGCTGATCGGCACCGTCAAGGACCCAGCCACTCTCCTCGGCGCCGACGCCCACGAGATCTTGGAAGGCTTTGCCCTTGCAGCAGGGCCTGCAGGCTCACACCGTTCGACTCGCGCCATGTGAACGACGCCGGCGCGGGTGTGGCCCGTCAGGTCACTCGGCTCGCCGCTGAGCGGAGCGACGTGCTCGTCTCGGGCGGCGCCAAAGGCGTGGACCAGGTCGCCATGTCCGCCGCCGAGGAAGCCGGCGGCGCGGTGGTCGCCGGCTTCTCGGTCGGAAACGCCATGGCGCGGAACAAGATCGTCTACGCCCTCGCCCGGGTCACGCTGGTCGTCGCCGCCGACGCCCACCTTGGCGGCACCTGGGAAGGCGCGCAGGAGGCGCTGCGCCGAGCGTTCGGACCGGTGACCGTGTGGATCGGCGAGGGGCGCAGAGGCAGCGGTCGTGGTTGGGTGCCCCAACGGTTAGCGAGAGGCAGGGCGGGCGTGCTGGCACCCTACGCCGCTGCCAACGGCGGTCCGGCCTTGGCGTCCATACTGACCGGCAACTGCCCTCGTTGAAGGAGGCCTCGTGCCGCGCGCGTCAAAGGCGAGCCCCGCCCTTGACGCGCTGTCGAACGCCGAGCGGGCCGCCGCACTCGACCGGCTGCTCGACCGCCGCCCCGACTTGCTCCCCGAAGCCGAGGTCGTGGCAACCGAGCTGCTGACCGATGTCGATCGCGACGACGTGGCCGACGAGGTCGTCGACGGCCTGGCGCGCACGGCTGCCGCGGGGTTCACCGACGCCGCCACCGACATCGGCTTCGGTCTCCTGCTGGGCCTGTACCGCCTTCGGGAGGGCGCCGGCGAGGACACCCTCATCGGCTGGTGCGGTGCGGACCAGGAGTCATGGGAGCTGGCCACCAGCGTGGTGCTCGCCTTCGACGACGCCGGTCTCGACCCGGGCAGCGAGACGGTCAACGCCCTGGTGCCCGACTGGAGCGCCATCGCGTAGCGTTTGCGGCCGTGCCGCCACCCGATGCGCTGCCGCCCGGCAACAACGAGCACCCGTGGACACGGGACGCGGGCTTTGCACCTGCATCAGGCGGCTGGCACGCTGCTGTGGGCCCGCAGGGGACGGTCGAGGCGCTCGACCGGACCCAGGCCCGCGCGGTGCTGCTCGATGCGGCGACGCATCCGGCAGTGGCGGCGGATGAGCGCGGCGACTACCCACCGCTCGACCCGTTGGGAGAGGTTGGTCAAGGCCAGCGGATTGCACGCTCAAGGCTTCAACCAGATGAGCCGGTCTCTGAGGGCTTCATCGTCGGGATGCTGGGACAGCAGCGCGTCCAGCGTGATCACGAAGCGGCCGATCGCTGTTCGGGTGCGGGGCAGGCGGCGATCGGAGGTCAGCACGATGCCGAGGTGCCTTCTGCCGGCTCGTGCCCACTCCCCCGCGATGGGTACGAAGTCCTTGGCGTCGTTGGTCAGCAGTGCGCTTGCGTGGCCGACCGCATGCCCGAGCAGGGCCTCATCCGAGAGCTGGCGCGTGACGGTGTCGTCCGCCGCAGAGCGCACCGCGTGTCCACGATCGCGCAGTTGCTCGGCGATGACGGGCGTGAAGTGGACGTCGAGCAGCAGCTTCACCGAGGCGCGCCAGGCTTGGCGTCACGTGACGGTTCAGCGCCGCGCGCGAACTCTGCCTGCACCAGCGCCGAGGCCACTGACACATGCTACTGTATGTGTATGCCACTGGATCGGCGACTGCAGATCCTACTCGAGGAACGCCAGCACGTGCTGCTCGAGCAGGAGGCCGCGCGCCGGGGCACGTCGGTGGCCTCGCTGATCCGTGAGGCGATCGACCGGGTGTACGCGGGCGCAACCGCGGACCGCCAGGATGCGGCCGCGGCGATCCTCGAAGCGAGCCCCATGCCCGTCGAGGACTGGGCCCCCCTGAAGGCCCGGATGCTCGACGAGATGGCAGGCGAGCCCGGCTGATGGGCGGCCGCGCCCTCATCGACAGTGCGGTCTTCGTCTACGCCGTAGGCACCGACCATCCCTACCGTGAACCGTGCCGCCGCCTCGTCGAGGCCCTCGGGCAGGACGCGTTGCAGGGCGAGGCGAGCGTGGAGGCGGTCCAGGAGCTCCTCCACCAGCGGGTGCGGCGCACCGGCGACCGCGCCGGCGCGACGCGGTTGGCGCGTTGCGTCGCCGGCCTCTGCCCCCTGCACGACGTCACGGTGGCCGACCTGCGCACTGCTCTGGAGCTGTTCGCGCGGCACGACCGGCTGCAGGCCCGCGACGCGATCCACGCAGCCACGGCGGTCAACCGGGGCATACCCGTGATCATCTCCCCCGACCGGGACTTCGACGGGCTCGCCCATCTGCAACGGGTCGACCCTGTCGAGGCGGCCGCGTCCATCCCACCGTAGCCCTGGCGGGATGGCGAAGGTCACCTGCTCGACGGCCACGTCCGCAGCGCGGCGCGGGCGAAGGCCACGCCACCGGGGGTCGGCGACGCGCGCCTCGGGCGGTCGGTCAGGCCCCCGAGGCGGCGCAGCACCGCGGTGGTGTCCCAGGCGAGACGGGCCGCTGTCTGGCCGGACAGGGGTGTGCGGTCGGCGTGGCGCCAGCCGAGGTCGGTGAGCACGTCGGCGACGAGGCCGCGGTGCTTGCGCAGCAGCCCTATCAGCTGGGCGGTCTCACGCAGGTGGAGCACCGGGAGGGTGAGTTCCTCGCGGGTGGCCGCACCGATCCACTCGTCGGCGAGGTCGAGATCGTCGAGCCGGCTGTTGACCTCGTCGACCTCGAAGGGCACCGGGGGTCGGTCGGTGGGATCGACCTCGTCGCCGTACAGCTCGGCGTGCTCGGTGATCGCCTCGTGGTGGTCGGGGTGAGCCGGGTCGCACGCGGCAGCGACGAGCTCGTAGCCGTACATCCCGCCGCAGTCCTCGGGCGGTCCGTCGCGCAACCCGCCGGTGCACCATGCCCGCGGTGCGTCGGCCTCGCGCGGCGCGACCGCTTCCAGACGGATCGTGTGCGCCCAGTCGTCACCGAAGTCGTAGGTGTAGAAGAGGCGCTCGCCGGGGTCGACGAGCACCTCGTCGAGGCGCACCTCGTGGGCGGGTACGC